>JANZQE010000522.1:0-12155 GCA_038040705.1 Clostridium sp.
TATTGCATTTTTCACAAAACTCATTAATCCAAAGATGGTCATTATGATCCGATGTCGTCAGATTTTCAATATCTGTATAGACTGCAGCCAGTCTTAAAGACGGTCCAAGAATCGGTGTAATCAACATACCATGTTTACCAATAACTCCCACGCCTGCCTTTTGTGCTAAAAGTGGATAATTCACTTCACCACCTAATGCGGGTCCCGCTTCCGCGTTGTATCCTCTGCTATTAAGAAATTCTTTAATTCGATTAACCATGACGTTTAACTCATAATAGGTTCTGAAGATTTCCTTTTCTGAACTTTTTGAAGGTGCTGTATTAATAATATTCGGATCCATTTCCATCACTAATACTATGGCATTTGGGTATATGATCAGTTTATCATCAAAAATATACGACGGATCAACCACTGCAAATCCAATATCACTTGCACCTAATTCTTCTGCTAGTCCTTTCATATCTTCTAAATCTTTTGAAGTTATTTCCTTAGAGGGATTTTGTGGTTGATTGTATAACTCTTTGTAGGTTTTATTCATTGCTTTTAGTGAACCAAACATATACTTATATATATTTGGTAGTGATTTGGCCTTGGTTTTGAGGCTGCCATAATCCAAAATGATTTGAGGCACATTTAGCCCAACGTGAGCATTCTCACTTGGACTTATATATGGCTGACTTCTATCAATATGTTTGTTAATATTCGGAATTATTTTCTTGATATCCATAGCGTTCTTCCTCCCCTCGTCTAACCCAACTCAAATTCCAGCATTCTTTCTAACTGTTAAGTATAAATAATTTTTCTACCGTAGTATTCAGTAATTTAGCAAGTTTCATCGCTAATTCCAGTGTAGGGTTATATTTTTCATTTTCAATAGCATTAATGGTTTGTCTTGTAACTCCAAGAGCATTTGACATATCCTCTTGTCTAAATCCAAGTTGTTTTCGTAATTCCCTAATATTATTTTTCATCTTTTCCAAGTTTCCATTTCAAAAAGGATAGAGTTCCCATTAAAACAAGATTCTGTGATATCAAAAGAAAAAATGCTACTCCCAATATTCTTGTCTGAATATAATCATAAATCATCCAAATTGCTAAAAATGAAACGGTATATGCCCATGCACCTTTTATCGCTTTCAAACTAATGCTCAATTCCATTTCGTCCATTTTTTTCATATTAAGACCTCCTATACGCTAATGAATGTAAAAAATTCTTTACATTTATCATACATAAATTAACACTTAATGTCAATAGTTTTTTACATTTAGTAGCCAAAACGCCTTTAATCTTGGGCATTAAATAAGTTAAAATGAACTCCCTTTTTCGCTCCTAATTGTTCTGTGATTTATTGGATACAATTTATATATTTGGGTATATTAATATTTGAAATCTATATTCAAGAGACAATTTTTTTGTACTCTTAAATAATGCAGGAGGAATTTGCGATGTCACATATAAACAAAAATCAGAAACGTTTAAAGTCGATACTAGTCGAAAATTTGAATTTTTTAGTTAATTTTGTTACAATGAGTGAATATACTATAAATTTATAGTGATATGTTTACAATAAATACATAGAATAAATACTAAAAAAGATAGATAAATAGTGAAAATTGAAACTAAACAATTGAATTTTAAAAGCTTATTACATATATTAGTTTGCTGCAATTCATAGCAAATTAATATATATAAGATATATAATCAAAGGAGGAATAAATTTATGATAAAAAATAATTTTAAGAAACTGGGTGTAATGGCCCTAAGTCTAGCAGTTCTAACTTTTGTAGGCTGTAGTAGCAATAATAGCAGTAAAAGTGCTGACACATCTATTGGTGAGCAAATGGATTATAAAATTACAGGCATAGATGCTGGTGCTGGTGAAATGCAACTTGCAGAGAAAGCTATGAAAGATTATAATACAAAGTATACTGTTCAATCTAGCTCAGGTGCGGCTATGACACAAGCACTGGCAGATGCCTATAAAGATAAAAAGCCAATAATAGTTACTGGTTGGTCCCCTCACTGGATGTTTAGTAAATATGACTTAAAATACTTAGAAGACCCTAAGGGTTCTATGGGTGGTGCTGAACATATAGATACTGTTGTGCATAAAGGCTTAAAAGAAAAACTGCCTGGTGCTTATAAAATATTAGACCAATTTGCTTGGACTCCTGCAGACATGGAAGCTGTTATGCTTGAAATTTATGAAGGTGGAAGTATAAAAGACGTTACAAGACAATGGATTGATGACAACACAGATAAAGTAAGCAAGTGGACAGAAGGCGCAACAAAAGTAGATGGCGATGCAATCAAAATTGCTTATGTTGCTTGGGATAGTGAAATTGCCTCTACTAACATAATTGGAACAGTACTTCAGGATATGGGATACACAGTTAATCTTACACAAGTAGACGCAGGACCAATGTGGGCCGCATTAGGTAGTGGAGATGCGGATGCTATTGTTGCAGCTTGGTTACCAGCAACACATAAAAAATATTTCTCTGACTACAAGGATACAATTGAAAATTTAGGACCAAACCTAGAAGGGGGTAGATTAGGTTTAGTTGTTCCTAAGTACATGGATATTAATTCTATAGCAGATTTAGCTAAATAATTTACAAATAATAGAAACCTCTGTAAAGCTTCTGCTATACTGAGGTTTCTACTATTTAGAATAAAAGATTTATAGTTAATAAAATATAAAATATAATACTTACAAATGAAGGAGATGCTTTATGTTAAATTTTAATTATTCAATAAAGACAGAAATATTTTTCGGTAAGGGTAAAATAAATATACTTGCAAAAAACATAAAAAAATACGGTTCTAAGGTTCTACTTGTTTATGGTGGAGGTAGCATAAAGAAAAGTGGGCTATATGATAAAATAACAGAAATTTTCAATGAAAATGATATAGAATTTTGTGAACTATCTGGCGTTGAACCTAATCCAAGAATAACAAGCGTAAGAATAGGAATTGAATTATGTCGCGAGAATAAAGTAGATATTATACTTGCTGTAGGTGGTGGAAGTGTAATTGATTGCGCAAAGGTTATCGGAGCAGGATATTATTACGATGGAGATGCATGGGACATCGTACTTAATTCAAGAAAAATTACCAAAGTCCTACCAATTGCAACAATATTAACACTTTCAGCCACTGGTTCTGAAATGGATGCAGGCGCAGTAATTTCAAATCTTGATACAAGTGAAAAGTTACCCACATTTAACCCAGGCATGGCACCTAAATTTTCAATACTAGATCCTACTAATACATTTTCAGTACCTAAAAATCAAACAGCAGCAGGTACTGCAGATATCATGAGTCATATTTTCGAAGTATATTTCAGCAATACTAATGAAGCATATATGCAAAATAGAATGGCAGAAGCCCTTCTTAAAACTTGTATAAATTATGGTGAAAAAGCTATGCTTGAACCTACTAATTATGAAGCAAGATCAAACTTAATGTGGACTTCAAGTCTTGCTATAAATGGTCTTTTAAGTTACGGAAAAGTGGTAGAGTGGAGTGTCCATGCAATGGAACATGAGTTAAGTGCATTTTATGATATTACTCATGGAGTTGGACTTGCAATTTTAACACCACATTGGATGGAATACGCACTAAATGATAATACCGTAGATAAATTTGTTGAATATGGAGTTAATGTTTGGGGACTTACGCCAAGCTCTGATAGGTACGAAACAGCTCATAATGCTATTGAAAAAACAAGAGAATACTTCGCTAAATTAGGAATACCTTCCACATTAAGAGAAATTGGAATTGGTAAAGAAAAACTAGATAAAATGGCAAAACAAGCTACCTTGCGAGGAAACCTTGGAAATTTCAAACCACTCACAACGCAAGATGTGTTAAATATATATATAGCTTCTCTATAATAGGGGGTATTTATTAAAGAAAATATTAGTATTTACATAAGGTACTACTCGAGCTTGACCATATGGCATGCTTAAGTAGTACCTTATGTATTAAAATGATTATTAGACATCGCTGTAATGATTGGGGTTTAGGCTTTATACTGCCATTATCACTACTCACTAATTTAGAGTAGCTTAATCAGCTCTTCTAACTCCTGCGATAAAACTTTTGCAAGCTCAAAATCAGTATCTTTTAAAGCAGATTCTATTTTTGTTTCAACTAATTTTTTCTTTTGTTCAATTTCCAAATAGTCTCTGTCAAAATGACTAGCATAAATCATCTTTCTAAATTTTCGCATACTCATTTTTCTAATTGTCTTATCCTCAATCATTAAAACAAAATCCATACAGTTTACTATAGAATAGAAATCATGAGAAATCATGAGAATAGCACCTTTATAGTTTGCTATGGCTTTTTCTAGTGCTATTTGCGAATAGGTGTCTAAATGACTTGTTGGCTCATCAAGAAGCAACATGTTTGCTTTGCTAGCAGAAACTTTAGCGAGTTGAAGCATATTTTTTTCTCCACCAGATAAAGACCCTATCTTTTGATTAATGTATTCTTCTTCAAAACCATAACCAGAAATATATTCTCTAACCTCTTGGTTAGTTTTGAAACCAGCATCTAAGAACTCTTCAAGTATCGTATTAGACTCATTTAGCGTTTTTCCTTGAAGTTGAGATAAATAAGCCACTTCAACCTCTTCATTTATCTCAATAGAATCATGATTATTTCTAAAAATTTCTTGAAGTATTGTCGTTTTACCTGTACCATTTGAACCGACAATGGCTACTTTATCAGTAGGTTTAATCTCAAAGTTAACATTTTCTAGAAGCATATCATCAAAGAAAGCACTGTAATTATTAACTTTTAAAGCAATGGGTTCAACCGTTTCATTATCTGCAACTAAACTAATATTCGGCTCTATAATATCTACAAATGGCGCTTTAATTTTACGTTTTTCTAATCTTTCTTGAATTTTAACTCTAGAATTTAGAGATCTCCCTTTAGAGGATTGATTATACTCAGTCGCCTCAAATCTTAGTTTTTTTATTAACATCTCGTTTCTCTCAAGTTCTTCATTATCAGTAATAGCTAGTTCTTGTAACTCAATTTTAGTTTGAAGTAGTGAGAAGTTATAATCAATATAGCTTCCATCAAACTCTTGGAGCTCCCTGTTTTCAAGGTGCAGAATTTTGTTAAAACAATGATTCAATATATATCTGTTGTGTGTAATAATTAACATTGTCCCTTTGTGCGAATTAATTAGATTTTTAAGAGCATTAAGGTTTTCAAAGTCTAAAAATACATCGGGCTCATCCATAATCATTAAGTCTGGACTATTTAACATTTCCTTAATAACTTGAATAAGCTTGAATTCCCCACCACTAAGTTCAGATATCATCATATCTTTATACTTAATTAAGTTTGCAAGATTTAGGGTTTTATTAATGTTATTTTCGAAATCATCCCCATCAATTGCATCAAATGCGTCCAAAGCTTGTTGATACTTTTCTAGTAAAGGATCAATATCCGAAGATGTTTCCATTTCGCTGCAAATAGATGTTATATCATTTTGTAGCCTAATAAATTTTTCCCCTATATATTCGAAAACTGTAATTTCTTTTGTTTCGCCAAGTTGTGAGAATTGACTTACATACCCAATTCTACAATTCGGGTACATCTCTAAACTACCATCGTACATAAATTTTTCAGGGTCCATAATTATATCTATCAGTGTACTTTTTCCGCTACCATTTGTTCCTATAAAAGCACAATGTTGACCGTCTTCTAATGTAAATGAAATGTTATTATATAGATCCTTTTGCGGAAATGAGTAGGACAAGTTATCAACTTTTATCATATTATTACCTCTCTTTATCACTAAAAAAGAGCTTATAAAAATAAGCTCTTCAATGTATTCTCTTCTGAATTGCAATTTTTTACTTAATTTTTATGTAGTAAAGACATTCCACTCAGTTTACCATTGATATCATAACATTTTTTACAACTAAGTTCAATCATTTCATATTAACTCTTAATTTCAAACAAAGATTAGAAAAACTAAAGTTAAGACGTATTCTATAAATAAACAGAGGACACAATACGTACTGTGCCCTCTGTTTCTACTGTAATTATTATAAGTTTTTCTCGTAACTTTCTACCATTTTCTTAACCATATTTCCACCTATTGAACCTGCTTCTCTTGAAGTTAGATCTCCATTATAACCGTCTTTAAGGCTAACTCCTACTTCTTTAGCAGATTCCATTTTAAATTTATTTAGACCTTCTTTTGCTTGTGGAACTAATGTTTTACTTGCCATAATAAATTCCTCCTCTTTTTTTATATTTAGGTTTGTTTTATTAGCATGTTCAAATTTCAGATAAATATGTTGGCTTATTTTTGGTTTAATAGTTTATTGTTGCAACATCTTCCTATTATTTCATTAAAAAACGTAAAAATGCTCCACCTTATTTCATTAACTAGAAAGAGGATTTGAAGAACTTTTATTGAATTTACTAATACATGAGTAACTTGCTAGATTCAAAATAGTAAGTACAGAATGGAGGGACAATATTATGATCATTTCTAATAAAAATCAGATTAGTGAAATGCAACTTCAAGGGGAAGGTATAAAGGATGCATTTAAAAAGGTCCTTATTTCACCAAAAGAAGGGTGGGAAGGAAATGTAATGAGAGTTTTCAAACTTAAAAGTGGTGGAAATACACCAAGGCATGAGCATCCATGGTTTCATGTTAATTATATAGTAAAAGGCAAAGGAAAACTGTATCTTGATGGAACAGATTATGAAATAGAAGAAGGTTCTTTTGCTTATGTTCCTGCAGGCAAAATCCATCAATTTGTTAACAACAGTAATGATGATTTAGAATTTATTTGTATTGTTCCAGAAGAAGGAGAAAAATAGTAATAACCCTGAAAAGCAACTAATAAATATTTTTTAAGTTTTCACCCGCATTTTATAACAAAATGGGTAGACTATATAATGCACTGAAGATATAAAGTGTGATTTATATATTCGAAGGGAGAATACTTATGAATAAAAATAATTTAGAAGAAACAAAAAAATTAAATAACCAATTAGAATCTAGTAAAACTAATGGCTATTCTAATGGTTTTTTAAATGATTTTTCAAAGGATCCCTCAAACGCTGGAAATTCTAATATAACTAGTAGCTTTAGTGATACTACTTCAAAAGCAAAAGAACAATTAGATAACGAATATGCTACTAATGGTTATTCTAATGGTTTTTTGAATGGCTTTTCTAAGGATCCATCAAACGCTAGCAATTTCAATATAACTAGTAGCAATATTTACACTACTACAGAAGAAACAAAAAAATCAGAAGCACATCCAGCTGTGAATGAAGATACTGCTAAAATATAAGAATTCATTTAAAATTCATGAAAGGTGACAGGCATCTTTCATGAATTTAAAACCATTTAAATGCTATTGCCATTGCTATTGTTTTTTCCATCGCTCTAATTTATGTATATTCTTTGCAAATATTTTTGCAATAAACTTCGGAAATTTCATCTCAATCATTTTACTAACTACTATTCCTTTCATATCATCTACAGATATATTTGGCGAAATAAATTTTCCATCTTCATAACAAAAGCTACAATAAGTACTACTTTTGTTTCCGTTTTTTTCAGATCCTCCACCTTTTTTATCCTTATTTAATGGCATTCCACAACTTTGACAGTTTTTATAATTTTCATGCATAGTACATACCCTCCTTAATTTTTGTTTTAATATTTATTCAGGGGACTTCTTTATCCAATTTCATAAAAAAAATTCTCTCTTTATATGTAATCAGAGTATTTTCTATGTTAACAATAAGAAGCCATATATAAATAGTACTATAATTATCTCTGCACTGTCAATATGTGGTCTTTAACGTTTTGTTGCATCTGTAGTCCCCATATATTCCAATGAAAAATGAAAAAAGCACCCTATATTAGGCTGCTTTCATAACATTTTAATTTACTAAATAATTTTTAACTACAGCTACTACAACTATCACATTCACCTTCTGGTTTACTTTCTAGTTCAATAGAGAAACCATCTAAACCGTTTTCCTCACCACATTTTATTACTAAAGTTCCAAATTCATCATTAACACTCTTTTTTACCACTAATTTAATATCTCCAAATTTCTCAACATTGTCATCTTCTTTTTGTTCATCCAGAACAAGATTAAACGCAGGGCCACTTCAGCCATTACCTGTTAAATTAATTCTTATTTCATCTGAAGTTACATTGTTTTCTCGAAGAAACTTTTTAAATTCCGTTAAGGCTAATTCACTCATATTTACAAAAGCCATTTTAATTACCTCTCTCTACATTTTATTTAGTAATCATAATAATTTTTATCATTACTAAATAACATAATAAATTAAAAATGAAAGCTTTGCAACCGTTGCTTGTACATTAATTATGAACATTAAAGGTTATTTAAAAATTATTCGCTTTTTATATCTTTAATCCATAATACAAATGTGAACATATTTCACCATTGAAATCTGCAATTCCAGGTAGACATCCCCATTCTTTAAATCCAAATTTTTCGAGTAACCTTATACTTGGAATGTTCAATTCTAACAATATTGCAATTAAATTTCTAAAGTTCAATTCTTTACTCTCTTCAATTGCAAATTCCATAAATTTTGTTCCTATTCCCTGTCTTTGATAATCGTTATGAATATAATAGCTAATCTCTGCAGTATATTTCATAGCTCTTCTTCCTGGACGATAACCAGTAAAATATAAATACCCTACAGCTTTGTTATCAACTTCGTATATATACATTGGATACTCTAATGATTGATGTTCCACAAACCAGGAAATCCTTTCCTCTACAGAAAATATATCCATATCTGCAGTGCAACGATGTGTTACAATAGCTTGATTATATATTTCCACCAAGGTTTCAAAGTCTTTATGTTCAGCCAATCTTATACCCATACTTATTCTCCTTATTATTTCTATAGTTTGTTATTTACTTACATCTTCATTTTCTACTACTTTCGCCAATTTAACAAACCATTTCACATCTCTTATTTCCTTTTGTTTAATATGTGATACTTTAAGACTCTTAATGAGAGATATAGCAATCATTACAAGTATTATGGCAAATGGAAGTCCTGTACTTATTACTGCAGTTTGAAGAGCTCCTAGAGCCTTTTCTCCTCCTATAAGAAGTAGTGCCGCTGCTACCACTCCCTCCATACAAGCCCAAAATATTCTTTGAGCAACTGGCGAATCAAGTTTTCCACCTGATATTATATTGTCTACAACTATAGATCCTGAATCGGAAGAAGTAATAAAAAATGATATTACAAGCGCTGTTCCAAGTATTGATAAAACTATTCTAAATAAGCCGCCTAAAAATGGGAAATTAAGCATACTTATCATTTCAAACATTGCTACTGGAAGATTATCCTGAACTACAGCAAATAATGCTCCTCCAGCTTCTGAATTAATGTACATAGCTGCACCACCAAAAACAGATAACCATATAAATGATAGTAATGAAGGTACTATAAGAACTGCAAGTACAAATTCCCTTATAGTCCTGCCTTTAGATATTCTAGCTATGAACATTCCAACGAATGGTGACCATGAAATCCACCAAGCAAGATAAAATACTGACCAATCGCCTTGCCAAGTATTATTTCCTTGTGATATAAAGAAAGCCGATTTTACTAACCCTCCTAAGTATACTCCAAGCGAATTAGAAAATAATCTTATAATGTATCCTGTAGGTCCAATAATTAATATTGCTAACATAAACACAACTGCTATTTTTATGTTCATTTCAGATAAAAACTTAACGCCTTTGTCTATTCCTGAAACTACAGACAAAGTTGCAATACCAGTTATAACAGCTATTAGTGAAACTTGTATGTATACGTTAATTGGAAGTCCTGTAAGATAATTTAGTCCACTATTTACCTGCTGAACTCCAAGACCTAACGAAGTTGCTAGCCCAAATAAACAAGAAAGGACCGCTAATGTATCTATAATATCTCCTAATGTACCAAAAACTTTATCTCCAAAAAGAGGATAAAATACAGACCTTAAAGATAGTGGAAGATTTTTATTATAGGCAAAAAAAGCTAATGCTAATCCTATTAATGCATATATCCCCCATGGATGAAGTCCCCAATGGAAAAAGGTTGTTGCCATAGCAGAATATGCAATTTCACCATTTTTAAAAATCGGTGGTATAAACTCAGAATGATACAGGGGTTCGCCTACTGCCCAAAACATAAGACCGATTCCCATCCCTGCAGATATTAACATAGAATACCAGGCAAAATTAGTAAATTGAGGTTTGCTATTAACCCCTCCAATTTTTACACTCCCTAACTTAGAAAATGCAAAATACAAACAAATAACTATTGCAAAATTACTTGTTAATATAAATACCCAATCAAATCTTGTTATTATGTAATTTTTTACAAGTTCAAACATCTTATTTGCATGCTCTAAATTAACTATTGCATAAATAACAAATATCAAAATAAATATCGCTGTAGTTAACGCTACTACGGGATTCATGTCCATGCCATATTTTTTAAAATTTCTTGAATAGAGCTTTTTTTCTAAGTCTTGCCCAGTTATTTTTTCCTTCATAAAATCACCCTCCCTTTTAGTAATATGCTATTTTATTCGCTAATAAAAATTCAAACCAATATATTACTAAAAGATAAAATTTTAATCATCAGAAATAGGCATATTCTCTAGTATAACAATACTAACTACTAAATACAAATCAATAGTTTAATAACCGTTTATTTCACACTTTACTGTTATAATAATATAGGGTGAGATACAATGAAGAAAAAATACATATTAGGAGAGAGGGGAAAATTTTGAAAGAAATAATTAGGCAAAGACCAACTACCTATTTTACTAAATTAATTGCGGTGTCCGTTGGACATTTTTCCAATGATTTTTATATGAACTTAATTCCACCTATTTTATTTTTATTTGCTCAAGCACTGGGATTAAGTCTAGCTCAGCAGGCTTTCATTGCCTTTGTAATTACAAGTAGTGGTTCTTTTGCCCAACCAATTATTGGATATTTTGTAGATAAGCGAGGCAAGCCATGGCTTGTGATTCTTTCCTTAGTGTGGATTTCCTTTTGGATGTCTATCTGTGGAATAATTACAAATTATTATTTATTGGTTATTATACTAGGAATAGCTGCCTTAGCATCCTCCTTATTTCATCCATTAGGTTCTGCTATGGCAGTAAAACTAGGAAAAAAATCAAGGGGTAAAAGCTTATCTGTTTTTATGACTATTGGAGGCTTTGCTGCTTCCGTATCACCTGTGATCACTATCCCAATTGTAAAAACCCATGGATTAAAGGTTCTAGTATTTTTCATGATTCCTGGTATTTTGGTTGCTCTATTTATGTACCTAGCACAGGTGCAAAATGTGGACATGAACCAAACGAAAGTGAACAAAGAAGAGAAGCGCGGAAAATTTGATTTTCATTCTGCAAAATGGGTATCTGCATTAGTATTTATTTCAACCAATAAAGTACTGATTCGAATTTTTTTGGTTACCTTTGGTGCACAAATTATGTTATCGAAACAGGTGGATATTAAGATTGCAGGAGTGGTATTGTCTGTCTATTTATTAGCCAATTCTCTTGGCACTATTTTAGGCGGCTATTTAAATGACATAATAGGAAGTAAAAGAGTATTAGTGCTGTTTAATGTACTATCACCCTTATGCATGGTAATGATTCTATTTACTACAGGTATTACTATGGTTATTGGGTTTTTATTAATGGGACTTACCTTAAGTGGAACTAATACAGCTAATATTGTAATGACCCATGAGTTAATGCCAGAAAATTTGAATGTTGCAACTGGATTAATTATGGGACTGTCTGGAGGTCTAGGCGGACTTTTCATGCTTTTATTTGGAAAAATTGCAGATATGCAGGGATTGATCGTCAGTGCTTCTTATTTATTAATACCTTTAATATTGACAACCTTAATTACTATTTCATTGCCAAATGAAGATTGAATTTTTTTGAAGGAGGTACCCACTTTGAAACACAAGAAAAAAATAATCCTGCTTTGTATATTATCCATAGGGGTTCTTTTGCTGAGCACTACAACCAATAACGTATTAATTTTGGAAAGTCTTCCCTTATCAAAAACTATC
>JANZQE010000523.1:0-3224 GCA_038040705.1 Clostridium sp.
ACCATAAAATGCAGGGTGAGGGGAGCCTCAATCAAATATGGCGCTCGACTAAATAAACAAAAAAATAACAATTTTAAATTTTGGTCGGAAAAACTCAACAAATTAAAACTGGATCTTTCAGAATGTTCATGTCCAGAAAATCAAGCAATAATAAATAATGAAATATGTTTACTTAATGAAAAGATAGAGAATCTTATAAACAAGGAAACAGAGAGTTCTATCTTTAGAAGTCGAGCCAAATATCATGAAGAAGGCGAACGCTCAACAAAATTCTTTTATAACTTGGAAAAGACGAATAGTATTAAAAAATCTATAACCAAGTTAAATACCCCTCGAGGAGTTATAACAGACAGCAAGGAGATTCTTAATGAACAGGTAGACTTTTATACCAAACTGTATACTACCACCAGAAACTCTAATAATGATAACGAGTACCAGGAACTATTAGCAAAATTCCTGGTCCCAAATAACAAACTCATAGACATAGACAATCACAGTGATATGATAAAAGATATCACAGAAGCAGAGGTATATAACATTTTAAAAAGTTTTAGTGACAATAAATGTCCTGGCAGCGATGGTTTCCTGAAGGAATTCTATTTGTTTTTCTGGGATAGTATAAAAGTAGTACTGCTGGAAAGCTATAAGTATAGCCTACAGTGTGGAAACTTGTCAATAGATCAACGTAGAGGTGTAATAAATTTAATACCAAAAAAGAACAAGGACACTGCATCCTTGTCCAACTGGAGACCGCTAACGCTTCTCAATACGGATTATAAAATCCTGGCCAAATTGTTTGCTTATCGCTTTAAAAACCTGTTACCCAGTATTATACATGATGACCAAACTGGTTTTATCCCTGGTAGATATATAGGCTGCAACATAAATAGACTTATAAATACCATGGAACACTGCTCTGATAAAGAGATTGAAGCAATGATTATATCAATCGACTTTTGTAAAGCTTTTGATATGATGGAATGGGATTTTATACACACTGCCATGGAATACTTTGGGTTTCCAATAGAATTTATAAATTGGATAAAAATACTGTATGTAAATTCCGAAAGTTGTATTACCAATGATGGCAATATTTCTCAGTTTTTTAAAATTAGTAGAGGGGTTCGCCAAGGATGCCCTTTATCCCCATATCTGTTCGTTTTAGGTGCTGAAATTTTATCTGAATATATTAGAAGAAATAAAGAAATTATTCCAATAAAACCTAGCAATGCATATAACATGTCGGCTATAAGTCAATATGCTGATGATACAACCATAATAACATCTAAAAATAAGAAGTCAATTGAGGTAGTATTTAGAATTTTGGGTGAATTTGAAAAAATTTCCGGCTTAAAGTGAATAAAGGAAAAACTCAAATATTGCCTATTGGTGTCAATATAGATAGAAATGACGATATATCGAAATATGATATTGTCGAAAGTATGAGTATCTTAGGAATCGAACTGTGCTGTAATAAATCTAACTTAATCAAACTAAACTATGAACCTGCTGTAAATAAAATCAAAATGTCTTTACAAATGTGGAGTCAAAGAAACTTAAGTATGTATGGACGTATTGAAATTGTAAAAACTTTGGGTATCTCTAGACTAGTTTACTTATTGACATTGTTACCTTCTCCTAAAGATGAAATGCTGTGTGAAATTGAAAAGTGTTTGCTACAGTACGTGTGGAAAAACAAGCCAGCACGAATACGTGCTAAGGTAATGAAAAATATTAAAGAAGAAGGCGGAGCTGGCATGCCAGACCTACAATTAAAAAATGAATGTTTAAAATTATGTTGGGTAAAACGCCTTATTGAATGTTCAGGATCATGGAAAGACTGGGTCCTGCATCTCTTAAACCAGTCTTCTGATAGTATTGAATAATACTTCAACTGTAATGTTAAAAATAAGGATCTACCTTTCAGTCTTAAGAAGAACCCCTTCTGGTTTGAAGTATTATCTATATGGTGCGCTTTCAATTACTGGTCTGCAGAATTGACTTACAACACTAACAGAATACTTAACACTAACATTTGGTACAACAGTGATATAAGAATTAACAAGAAACCTGTATTTTGGAAAATATGGTATGAGGCTGGTATACACAGTATTAAACACTTATTTAATGTGAGGAATATGGCCTTTTATAGCTGGGAAGAATTTGATAAATTGTATGCCATCAAATGCAACTATCTTCATTTATACTCTATTGTGGCTGCCATACCGAAGGTATGGCGTGAACGTATCATGGCTTTAGATGACATTGAAGAAGATACCCACTTAAGCGTATTTAACAAGATTTAAAAATCTCCTAAACCAGTTGGAATAATATACAAATGCTATGTGAACAATAAAAATGATCAGCCATATGACAGAGTCGATAAATGGATATCTGATCTCGCAACAAATATTGATGATATAGAGTGGTACTCAATAATAAATGAGAGCTATAGATGCACCAAATCAGTATATGTTAGAAGTTTTATATATCGTTTTGCTATGAGAGACATATTTCCTAACAAACGACTATTTGTGATGAAATTAGTAGACTCGCCTCTATGTAAAAAATGTAAAACCTCTGATGATAATATTATACATATGTTCTGGGAGTGCGAAACTGTCCAACAAATTTGGAAAGACCTACTATCATGGCTAAAAGACACACTCCAATTAGAAATTAGCATGGACGCTCCAGCCATATTACTCTTTTATAACTTAGAAATCGATGTGGAATACTTCAAAGTAATAATTCTTTGTCTAACCTTAAGCAAGTTAGCTATCTACCAACATGCAGATTCTGAATGTCCAACCAATATTAATTACATAAACAAATCTAATTTATAAACATGAAAGGCTAGAGAGGCACAGTGCAATAGCAGGGAAAAATTTACAAGCCCATGCAGACAAATGGAATGAAATTTATGTCTCTCAGAAGCACCACGATATCTGTCATGATTAAGTAAAAACAGTCAAAATAATATTTAGCCGGAATGTACTTGGATCACTACCCATTCGGGATGGGGTCTCCATTTACTACACCGGGTACAGTATACAGTATATTACATACAGTATATTCCTTATAATATCGTATTAAAAAACATCATTAATTATATACCTCACCATGTAAGAAATCATCAAAAACTCATATATTCCATGGCTAGTGAAATGTATCAAGATTTACCATATAAACATAAGTACATGTTAGTATCTTTACACCTGGTC
>JANZQE010000524.1:0-7756 GCA_038040705.1 Clostridium sp.
TTTCTTTTATGTTAAACTTAATTAGAGGTGATTTTTACAATGTTTAGCACTTTAAGTTACATAGGAAAAAAACTTAATGAAGAAGGAGTTGTTTGGGGAGTTGGTGCTTCTATATTACTTAATCATTATGGGCTTATAGTATTAAAATATTTAGTCAATAATATTGTCATAACAAAAGGATGTGATTAAATGGTTTTAACTGATTGGTCAAATAAAATATGGAATGTAATGGGAGACAGCCTAACTGATAGCTCAAATACGCTTGCTACAAAACGATATTTTGATTATATAAAAGATTATTTAGGATTCTCTACTACTCGCAACTATGGTATTAGCGGTTCCTGCATAGGCACGTCACCTTTAATTGCAAATCCAAGTCCAAATCCAATGGCAATAAGGTATACTTCAATGGATTCAGAAGCTGATTTAATAACTGTGTTTGGTGGAGTAAATGACTTTGGACGCGGCGTGCAACTTGGGACAATGAGTGATAGAACGATTACTACATTCTTTGGAGCATGTCATGTCTTATTTAGTGGCCTAATTGAAAAGTACCCAGGTAAAATTATTGCAGTCATCTCACCATTACAAACAAATGGATTTTTCCAAAGTACAAATATATTCGGATTAACAGAGGATGTATATGTTAATGCCCTGGAGCAAGTTTCAGATTATTATGCTTTACCATTTTTAAATCTATTTAAATCTTGTGGGATATTTTCATTAAGTTCAGCACAAAAAAAATTATATCAACCAGATGGTTTGCATTTAAATAATGCAGGGCATGAACGAATTTCTAAGAAAATAGCAATATTTATTAACTCTCTATAGGATAATAAAGTACATTAACATTTAACTCCTATGCCTTTAATAAATATAAATACTCCCTTACCAAATACTTCTCTCCTTCAATACATTTAGTTGTATCTTTTCTCTTCATTATATCCCTACTAGGTATTTGTTTGCAGTTGTTATAAATGAATAATACTAAATAACCAATAGATAATTTCAATATTCGTATTTACAGGAAGAGGTGAAAAAATGGGCGAACATGACTTACAAATACAGAAAGAAATTACCCCCTATGAAGTAATTAAATTAATGAAGGAATTGATTTCAATACCTAGTCCTTATTATTTTGAAGATGCTATTATGGATTTTACATATCACTGGTTTATTAAAAATGATATGAACGCATATATTCATAAATACCATGAAACGAAAATCACTAATTTCAAGGGGAAAAATGTTATCTGTGAACTTAATGGTAATCACGATGGCCCTATTATCTGTATTAATGCTCACATGGATACCGTTACTCTTTGTAATGGGTGGTCTAAAGATCCTTATAAAGGATTGGTAGAAGGCGATAAGATTTACGGGCTTGGCGCTCTTGATATGAAATCAGGTGCTTGTGCATCTATGCTTGCTATCAGAAAATTTCATGAACTCAACAATGATTTTAGCGGTAAAATTATTGCGACATTTGTTTCTGATGAAGAAGGCCCATTTGGACTTGGAACGAATGCATTAATTGAAGATGGATTACTAAAAGACACTGATTTTGTAATAAGTACTGAGCCAAGTGCAGGGTTCAATAATAGATCTTTCCCCGATGTGTCTCTTGGTGCAAGAGGTGGATATAGTCTTGAGGTTGAATTTTTTGGTAAAGCCGCACATGCAGCATTTCCAAGAACAGGTATTAATGCTGCTGTGGACGCCGGGAAATTCATGTGTGAATTAGAAAAAATCGATTATGTTGAAGGATCATTTTTAGGAAAAGGTGTGGCATGTGTCATCGCTGTAGAAAGCAATGGTGGCGCTTGTAGTGTTCCAGACCATGCTAAAGTCAAGCTGTTTTGGCACGTTGTCATAGGCGAAAATGAAAAAACAATAGAAGATTACATCTTGGATGCAATAAAAAAAACAACTATTGAAAGTACTTTTAAAATCTCTTTTAGAGATACACCTTCAGAAGGAAGCAGGGGGTATATGCCGTATATAGTGCCAAAGCAAAATCACTTTGTCGCCACCTTCTTAAAATCAATAAAGGAAGTTTGTAATCAGGACGCAAGTATCTCTTACTTTCAGAGTGTTGGTGACTTTAACCACTTAGGTTCAATGATAAATGTGCCTGCAATTATCTTTGGAGCTGAAGGTGAAAATATTCACGGGTATGACGAATATGCCACTATAAGTTCTATTGTAAAAACAGCAGATATTGTATATGACTTTTTAGTCAAAGTACTTATAAGTAAATGATATTATAATTTTCTTAAGAATACTGAGCCCATATATTTTGTTTTGCTAAATCCACATAAAACTAAATTTCTCACACCATTGGTGCGAGAAATTTAATCATTTACAACATGTACATACCAGAATTCATCAACCCATAGACCTATTACTCTAACTGGAAGACCCCATGACTTTACTATATACGTTGATTTCACTATATCTTGAAAATGTTTGTAGTCACTAACAGGATTTGCAGCACAATCATAATGTCCAATTACAGCAACTACATTTGAATTATGAGCTGTTATTGAAACTATAACATTTTCCCTCAATCTTTCAGTTTCAAACCAAGTGTATTGAGATAAAACCTTATCCATTCCAGGTTCTGTAATCAAATCCACATAGTCTACATCAAAGTTTCTTCTAAGCCACCTTATTACAGGAATTTGAACTCTACCATCAATGCAGTTTAGAGCAGTTGCATATTTTGTTTTCATTACACACCTTCATTTAATTTTTCACTATTAAAATATGAAAAAATTATAGAAGGTGTGAGTGGTGATTATCAAATAACGAAATACAACGCACCTAATTTATAAATTAGGTGCGTTGCACTTCGCTATTTGTTTTTGTAGTCATCTTCTTTTTTATCCACAGAATTATTGATTTTTCTCGCAATGTTTTCCTTAGTTTCATTAAATTTATCCACTACATGAGCCTTTTGCGTCTGAATCATTCCTTTAAGTTCCATTTCTTCGCTACCACTGGACTTTCCTACTTGCTCCTTAGTTTTTCCCATAACTTTATCCTTCACATTTTCAAATTTATTTTTTAAATTCGACATTTCGCACCTCCATTTTTCTTTATTAAAATACCAAATTCATTGCGATGTTTATACTTGGCCCAAGTTTATATTGAATTTATAATAGTATGTGTATATAGGGACATTACTATCCCTTTATAATATGAAGATAAAACAAAAGGCAGATACAATTTTGCATCTGCCTTTTATTAGTTATTCATTTAATTGTTTTAGTAAATCTCCAAGTTGCTGATTATATTCTCCATATTTTGTCCAATCTAGATTTCTTTGAGCTTCAAGCGCTTTTAAATACAAATCATTTGCCTGCTTAATTAGCCCTATCTGAGCTTGGCTTAATGGCTCTGTAGTAGTCCCATCACCTGTAATCACTGCATCTGGCTCCTTATAATTAAATATCTGCGCCAGGCCAGTTTCCATATTATCAACCATAATTAGCTTGCTATCGTATGACAATATTATTTTTTTCATTTCAGGAATACTGTTTTTCCCACTAGCTCTTATATATAGAGGTTCAATATAAAGAAGCGAATTTTTTATTGGTAGAATTACAGTGTCTCCATATTGTACTTCAGATCCGCCTGAATCCCATAGTGAAAGCTGTGCTGAAATGGTAGTATCTTGACTTACCCTCTGATTAAAGAGGTGTGGACTGTAAACTGTTTTTTCTGCTGGAAATTTTTCCAGTACAAGTTTGCCGTAGTTTCCCACATCCATTCTAGCACCTAAAATTGCTGTCATGTTAAACTTTCCCTTTATGTTGAAATATTGTTGTAATATCATTTCTTCATTTTCTTCATCTGGTAATTTCCGTATAATATATGGTGGAATAGTTGTTTTAATCTCACCACCTACTGAGTTTGCATTCTTAGAAACATCCCAAATATCCTCCCCACTATAAAAGACTCCTGGATCAGTTACATGGTATTTTCCAAGTACTGCGCTTTGAATATTAAATATATCAGATGGATATCTAAAATGTGCTTTTAAGTCAGCTGGAATCTTAGAAATATCCTTAAAAAGATCAGGATAAATTTTTGCATAAGTTTGCACAATTGGATCAGTTGAATCCGCCATATAGTAGTTTGTAGATCCATCATAAGCATCGATCACAACCTTTACCGAATTTCTGATATAGTTTACTCCATTTTGTGGTTGCGAGTATGGATATTGGGTGGATGTAGTGTAAGCATCGAGTATATAGTATACTTTGCCTTCACTTACAACAACGTATGGATCTTGATCATAATTTAAAAATGGAGCTATAGTCTTTGCCCTTTCAACTACATTTCTATTAATAAGAATTTTGCTTGTGCTCTTAATATCCCTTGATAATAGAAAATTTAGTTCCCCATTATTTATTGCAAATAAAACCTTATTCATGAAGCTCATTTTGATTCCGGCTTCTCCTGCATAACTCGTTTCTTTATTGACATCACCTTGAGGATAGTCAAATTCACTCACATTAGTATTTACTAATGCGTACATATCTGTTTGCTCACCGAAGTATATTCTTGGATTAGTCAACTTAATATCTGTACTATTTGAAATCGGCATATCTTTTATTACAAAATCTGGCTGACCTTCTGATGTAACAGCATTTACTTTACTCATTGCAACACCATACCCATGAGTATAAATCAAATGAGTATTTTGCCAAGTGTCTGGTGATAATAATGTCGAGTCTATTTCTCTTGCTGAAATAAGTACTTGACTATACTTATCGTTTATTTTGTATCTATCTACGTCTATATCATTAAAATTATAGTAATATCTTAATATTTGAACTTGATTGTAAAATTCAAGCGCCTGCCCAGTTGAATTTATCCTAATGTTATCTACTGTCTTCTGATTGTTTGATATATCCTCTTTTTTCAAATCGTTCGTTACAGCAAAAGCCTTTGTAGTGATATCCTCTAAATTAAAAGCCTTCCTTGTAAAATCGATATTATTTTGAATATATGGTTTTTCGAATTGCTTTTCATTTGGACTTACAATACTGCTTTGAACTATGGCTCCTGATATTACTTGTACAAAGCTTATCAAAACTATAGCACCAATTGAAATTATTATAGGCTTAACCTTTGATTTTAAAACACTAATAAATATTACTATTGAAGCAATGATACAAGCTACAATCAATATTTTATAAAAAAGTAATGTTACATGAATATCCGTGTAGCTTGCCCCAAATGCAACTCCCCTAGGGCTATATGCTAAATTAAATATATTTACTAGAAATCCCAGTGATAGAAAGAGTGCTATAAGTGAAGAGATTATTGCAATCTGCTTGCCTCCAAATATAATGAGATCCTTCCCAAATTGTTTGGGGTCAACCAAACCATTTTGTATTCTCCCTGCATTGAAAGTATCTTTTGATTTAAATGCAACGAAAACTATTCCTTTAATAATAACTAAAAGTACTAGTAGTGTTAGTATAAAGCTATATAAAGATTCAATTAAAGGAAGCTTAAAAATATAAAAAGATACATCCATATTATAAATAGGGTCTTTCACATTAAAACTAACTGCATTCATGAATTTAAGAACCTTATCCCAATATGCAGATGCAAAAGCAAAAGAAAATACAAATGAAACAAATAAATTACAAGCTATAAAAATTTTATTTTGGGTAGACTCCTTCATAGAATTTACCTCAACTACTTTTTTCATATGTAAGATGCTTTTTTTGATGCTCCTGTAGTATAACCATATGCCGATATAACTAAGGATAAAAACAGGAACCAACAGCTTAAGCATTGTAATTATCTTTGTAAAATATACTGAAAGGTAACCAACCTCCTTAAACCACTGAATATTAATAACAAATTGAACTATGCTTCCTAAAAAAACTAAGCATAGAATGAGAACTATAATTGCTGAATACAAAAGAACCTTCTTTTTCATTTTCATAGTATCACCCCTTAATATATTTTTTAAAAATTAACCGATTATACACATTATATCTTATATTACCCATCTTTTGAACCTAGTTTTGTAAACTAATAAAATTTCATAACTAAAAGCAGATCAGAATCCAACAATTTCAATTCCAGCCATACAACTAGTGTCTTCATAAACAGTTTTATTTTGCTTATTACATAAATATATTCTTACTTCTCCTAAAACTTCCTCTTTGATTGTTTTTTGCATTTTCCCTTGATCAGGAGCAATTAATTCTCCAGTTTCTTTTAGATTTGCCTCTATTATAAGTTTCTCTTTACTATTTTCTAATACTATTGATATTTTTTCATTAGTAATACTTTCAATTTTTAATTTGCAATTATTATAAGTTGCAAATCTAGATTCCCTTCCATCAATGACCAAATTACATATATATCCTAGAAAACTTTTTCTCATAAATGGTATATGAGCTATAGAACAAAAGATACTTGTGCCTTTATTTTTAAAATTGTTACATTGAATCCAAATATACTTTTTCGGAAAAGAGGTACCGAAGTCTTTTTCAATATATCCATTCCCGCTTCTAATATCTATTTCTTCATCATTAATCCTAAGTACTCCATTAACCAAATGATTCATGCTAATAATTCCATGATAACATTCCATTTTAGGAATATATGCAAAACACCCCATTATGTTAGGGCTTAGAATAGACTTATTAATAGGAGTGAATGAACCAAATTCTAATGTTCCTTCTATATGTAAATCTGTATCTACTATATTAATTGATATCATTGATTCTGTAAAAATATTATCTCCTATCTGCAACATAAAAGGGCTATTGTTATATTTAAAATCTTTAAACGCGTATCTAACATATCCTGTTTTTATAGTTTTCTTGTTATCCTTATCTGTACTTACAAATATATACTGAACGAAACTATGAACATCGTTATTAAATAAGCTAATACCTGGTATAAAACTTATAACTGTCTTCTCATCCTTTGAAACTTGTTTATAATACCATCCTTCAAAATACTCTTCACTTTTATTACTTCCTTGAAATACTATCGGATGTAAAATTTTATTTAGCCACATCATATCTACCTCCCCCTTCATCTTATAGCATGAATTTCATATGATTTTGCTATTGAATTTTATGTTCTAATATTAGTATGCCCAAAAATCATAGAATCTGTTGCTTTTAATTATACATTTAATGTAGTTTTTGCGTAAGTGCTATAAAAATATACATATTTAAGGCCATATATACACAAAATAAATATGTTTAATTATGTTAATGGAAGGGAGTAAGTTTATGAACGAGAAAAACAATATAAGTATTAGTAGCATTTTAACACCAAAATCTTATTGGCTTGATTCAACTGATGATACAAACTACCCAATTTTAGAAAAAGATATTGAAGTTGATATAGTAATTGTCGGAGGAGGTATTACTGGAATTACAACTGCCCTACTTTTAAAGAATGAGGGTTACAAAGTTGCACTAATCGAAGCAGATAGAATAATTCAAGGAACTACGGGACACAGCACCGCTTATATCACTTCACAACATGATATAATATATAATAATTTAATTAACACTATGGGAAGTGAAAAAGCTAAGCAGTATGCAGATGCTAATGAAGGCGACATAGATTTCATAGAGGAAATGGTAGAGAAATATAATATTGATTGTGACTTTTGTAGGTTACCTGCCTTTATATATACAACAGATGAAAGTCATATAAACGCTTTAAAAGCAGAAGCAAAAGCAGCTAACAGCCTTGGTAT
>JANZQE010000525.1:0-2589 GCA_038040705.1 Clostridium sp.
GTCTATAATGGGAGGTCCCGAAAATGTGGAACACTTTATAGGTGTAGGGCATATCAGCGATATCTGAATACATTTCTAAGTTAAAGAGGTAGATAACACTTGTACTTTAGGACGAATCAAGTTTATATACGAGGGTGGATATAAATAAAATGGATAATTTAACAAACCAAGACTTAGAATTAATTCAGAAAGCATCCGAAACCATAAAAAAGAACTATGATAGTGTAAAATACAATCATACAGTTGCTGTAGCGGTTAGGTGTAAAAGTGGAAAGATTTACACAGGGGTAAATGTTTATTCTCTTCATGGTGCTTGTGCTGAAATGATAGCAATCGGTTCAGCAATAACTGATGGTGAAAGAGAATTTGATTGTTTGGTTGGTATTAGGGGTGAAAATGGTGAAGAAATATTACCACCGTGCGGGAATTGTAGACAATTTCTTTCGGATTATATGCCAGACTGTAAAGTAATTATTAATATAGAAAACGAATTAAAAAAGATTACGGTAAGAGAGTTGTTACCTTTTGCTTATTCTGTTCCAGAAAGTTAATTCATAATTGTAAAATATGATGTTATAACTGTATTAATAGAAAATATAGGAGGGTTAATAAATGAATAAAATTAAATTTTTCTTTATAGAACACAAAATACTAACTTGTATAGTAGCAATTATAATATTGGGCAGTGTCTATCTTGAAATATATGGAAATATATTCGGGCTAATTTATACCCAAGAATATACTGATAAGCAATGGGCAAAAGCAGAAGAGAAGGCTACTGAAACGTTAACTAAAACTATTTCATCTACAGAATTATCAAAAGCTTATGTTGAAAACAATATTGTAAAGGCGGATGAACATTATAAAGATAGAACTGTTGAAATAATTGGAAAAGTTGATATTGTAGGACAAGAGTTATCACAAAGTTATATTATACTTTCATCAGAAAAAGGAGTACCCAATGTTCAACTTTTCTTTGAAAAAGAGTCGGAAATTAATAAATTAGGTAAATTGAATACAGGGGATACAGTTACTGCACAAGGTGTTGTTGCTGGGAAATTAAAATCAAAGAATGTTGCTGTTACTGATTGTATATTAAAATAGTTAAATACCTCGGAGGTCTAAGTAATATTTTAAAATATGTATAAAAAACGCATGTCGTTGTGACTTAGTTGTAAACAATCCCGAAGCAATAAATGATAATTTTTGTAGGAGGTTTAAAATGATAAATATAAATAATCTCTTGGATTTTATTAAACCATACTATGCAAGTAAGGACATAATGCATAATCTATCTCATATTGATAACGTATTAAAATATGTTGAAAAACTATTAAAAGCAGGTAAATATGAAGCAAATAATGATATTTTGATATATTCTTCATATTTTCACGGAGTTATATATAATAGCGAACAAAATATAATTGATTGGTTAAAAACACAACAAGTCTCACTTGGTATGATAGAAAAAATTATTTGTGTTGCATGGGAATCACAGAAGGATGAAGTAGCAAAGACATTGGAAGGTAAAATTCTTCATGATGCACATATGATTGAAGGCGGAAAGACATATCTTATTGTTAAATCATTAATTACTGGCTCTGTTAGAGGACAATCATTAGAACAAACCATTCAATATATAGAAGACAACATATTAGGTAAGGGAATTTGTTACTTACCAGAAGCACAGGCTATTTATTCCCAACAGCAAGAGTTTGCAAAGACTTTTATTTCTGACTTAAATGAAGGGTTGAAATAGTTTACATTTCTTTTAATTGAGACACAATGGTAAAAAATTGTGGTGCGACAAGAAGTCGCTAATTAGTAGTGTTTCGTGAGAAACTGCGTTAGTTACTAAACGTATCCTCGCTCGAAACTGCACTCCGAGTAATCGGTTTGTAGGTTGCATGAGAGTTAATTACCTAAGGTCATTGCTTTACGTAGGAGCAATGCTGGGTTAGGGGAAAAATGGAAAGTATAAACGAAAGTTGAGCCTTTG
Source organism: Clostridium sp. (assembly GCA_038040705.1). Taxonomy (GTDB): domain Bacteria; phylum Bacillota; class Clostridia; order Clostridiales; family Clostridiaceae; genus Clostridium_AD. The sequence continues at coordinate 2,000 of JANZQE010000525.1, forward strand.
TAATCTTCGTCATTTACGATAGGCGTACTGCGGAGTAACAAGCTTAATATGGATAGGAAAGAAAGCTACAATACCAGAGGGCAAGGGATTGTGGAGAAAGCGAATGCCAGTAGAACGAAAGTTCAGGGGAAAAGATAACCCACTGGATAGAGTTAGATAACTCACTCGAAAGAGGGCAGACTTCCACGTGGTCATCAACACGAGAGAAAACGTAAAGAAGAATTTTTTTAAAGGAGAGATATGTTTTGAAAACTATTAATAAAATTAATACGTCGGCTGTTTCTCCACATATACAGAACTGGTCATTAATAGACTGGAATAAAATATATGAATATGTGAAGAAACTTCGCCAACGGATTTTTCGTGCCGAACAGTTGGGACAGAAAAGAAAAGTAAGAAAGCTTCAAAGACTAATGATTAGAAGTAATGCCAATTTGCTACTTTCAATAAAGAGAGTTACGCAAATTAATAAAGGTAAAAAAACTGCTGGTGTTGATGGTGAAATTGCACTCAAAAATAAAGAACGAGTAGCATTGTACAACCTTCTTAAAAGGTACAATATTAAAAATATTAGACCAAAGCCAGCAAAG
>JANZQE010000526.1:0-3821 GCA_038040705.1 Clostridium sp.
ATATTCTATCCTTTAACTATATTGGTATCGCTACAATTATTACAAGCTTTTAAAAAGCGATACCATTTATGTATTTAATATTATTATGCCTCAATTACTTACGCCATCAAAGGAATCCATAAATATTTTTCAGGGAACTTAACTGGTACACAAATTACCGCTGTAACCTATATGAAGTTTTAAGAAGCAGATAAGCTCTGTTGCTAACTATAAATCTATTTCTAATAATATTGGCGTATGGTCTTGTCTTTCACCGGAGTCTACCATCTCAGATTTAATAACTTTGTTAGCTAGCCTATCACTAACTAACCAATAATCAATCCTCCAGCCTGAGTTATTGATTTTACTTGTTTTTACCCTTTGTGCCCACCACGAATACACGCCTATCACATCACCATGAATATATCTGAAAGTATCTGTAAATCCTTTGTTTAATAGATTTGTAAAGCCTTCACGCTCTTCATCTGTAAAACCTGCTGACCTACGATTATTTTGTGGATGTGCTAAGTCTATCTCTCTATGGGCTACATTATAGTCTCCTGTCGCTAAAACTGGTTTCTCTTTATCTAGACTCTGAAGATATTCAGTATACTTCTCATCCCAAACTTGCCTTTCTTCCAATCTTTTTAGACCATCTCCTGCATTAGGAGTATATACCTGAGTAAGATAAAATTCTCCAAAATCTAAAGTAATAATTCTTCCTTCTAAATCCATAGTATCTGGAGCTTGAATCTCAGGATAAAAAACTTCTGGAGCGTACTTATCTTTATATAAAAACATGGTCCCCGCATAGCTTTTTCTAGCTGGTTCCTGAGAATTTCTCCATACATATGAGTATCCTATAAAATACTCCGCTAATTGCTCCATATGCTTCTTACTTGGCCCCTTAGCTGGTAATTTAGTTTCTTGTAAAGCAATTACATCTGCATCCTTCTCCATAATTGCATCAATTACTTTCCTCGTAAACACCGCCCTATTTGAATCACTTGTTAATGCTGCATTTAATGAATCAATATTCCATGAAATAAATTTCAAATTATTCCTCCTTTGTAATTTCTAACTGGTATTTTACATATTTTCTTCTATATCTATATATTTTAATACCCTACAGTTATTCATTATACTATAAATATGAATAAGAATATAACCATAAATCTCTGCAATTGCCTTTTGTGTCATGGTATTAGCTCTATCTAATACTTTTTTACTAAAGGGAAAAGTAGTTTCATCCATATTTATCATAGGCAGCATCAATAATAATGTCTAGAACGAATAAGTGCACCGCCATTCGTAGCAATACACTATCATTTTGCTGCCATATAAAGCACAAGATATCAGGTTACATAATTTACTAAACCTGCATCAGATATTTTACTTTAGGCTAGCTTATATATAATTAGCATTTTTTTATTTTACAATTATTCTCATGGGTCAGGTGCTTTACAGATAAGCAATCTGCTTAAAATATATTTAGGGATTAATAGTTACATTGTTTTTTAATGTGGACAGACTGATTGAGGTTGAAGATGTAAGCACATCAGCTCTCATTCTAAGAGAAGCCAGTAAATCCCCCAGGCTTTTAGACCCATCAGTTACAATCTTTAATACGTATTCATATTCTCCTGTAATTAGATGACATTCCATTATATCTGGATTCGATCGTACAAATTCTTTGAAACTTTCAAGCCCTGCTACATCATATCTTAATGTTAGAAAAGAAAAGCAAGTTAAGGTCTTATTAAACTTGTCAGGGTTTAATATGGTAGTATACTTTTCTATGTATCCACCCCTTTCCAGTTTCTTTATTCTCTCTGAAACAGCGGGTATTGAAAGGTTGACTCTTGAACTTATAGCAGATAATGGTACTCTTGCATCCGTAGATAATTCCCTCAATATACTTAAATCGATATTATCCAAATTCACATAGATCACCCCAATAATTAATTTTAGATTTTGTTAAAAAAAGTAGAAATTATCCTATGATGATTGTAATCTACAGACACTAAATTGTCACGTTAAATTATTAAGTATATATTCAATATTACTTAAAATATTCTGAATGTATATGATAAGTTACTCATAATCTTAATATTTTATGTTAATTCACAAAACTATTGAAATTATTAGCACATTAGATATAATGGAGTTAATAAATGATGGGGGGAGATTTTTAAATGAAAAAAAATTTTAAGCTAGGTATTGAGTTTGCAAGAGAAATGGACGCTAAAGATGAACTAAGAAGTTATAAGGAAAGATTTTATCTAACCGAAGGAGAGCTATACATGGATGGTAACTCCCTGGGGCCATGCTCCAAAGATGCAGAAAAAGCACTTCTAAATATGCTAGAAGTTTGGAAAAAGGAAAAAATACTAATGTGGAATATTGAGGATGGTAAATACTTTAAATATCCTCAGTTTATAGGCGGGCTTTTTGCTCAAATGGTAAATTCAGATAAAAATGAACTTACTGCAACAAATAGCGTAACCATAAATATCCATCAAGCACTGGCAACTTTCTATAAACCTACAAAAAAAAGATACAAAATACTTGTAGATGAATTAAATTTCCCTACTGACATCCACGCAGTCAAAAGCCAGATAAAATTAAAAGGGCTGGATCCTGATGATGTACTCAAAATTGTAAAGAGTAGAGATGGAAGAATTATAGATGAAGAGGATATAATAGAAGCCTTGGCAGATGATGTAGCTGTAGCTTTATTACCAAGTCTGCTATACAGATCAGCGCAACTTCTAGACATGGAAAAAGTAACAAAAGCAGCACATGAAAAAGGTATAATTATAGGCTGGGACCTGTGCCATTCTATTGGATCAGTACCTCATGACTTTAAAAAGATTGATCCTGATTTTGCCGTTTGGTGTACCTACAAACATATCTCAGCAGGTCCTGGTTCAAATGCAGTTTTATATATAAACAAGAAACATTTTGGAACGGAGCCTGGAATGGCTGGCTGGCATGGGAATAAAAAAGAAACTCAGTTCCAGCTATCGCATGAACATGACCCTGAAACGGATGCAGATGCATGGCTGACAGGTACCGCAAACATGCTGTCAATGGCACCGATGGAAGGAACACTAAAAATATTTAATGAAGCAGGGATAGAAAATATTAGAAAAAAATCACTGGAATTGACAGATTATATGATTTTTTTAATTGAAGAAAAGCTTACAAAATATGGTTTTGCAAATGGAACTCCAGTGGACCACAGCAGACGTGGTGGACACATAGCTTTAGAACATGATGAAGCCTACAGAATCTGTCTAGCCTTAAAAGAAAGAAATGTAGTACCAGATTTCCGTGAGCCAAATGTAATTAGGCTGGCACCAGTTGCGTTATATGTATCATTTGAAGATATTCATAGACTAGTAGATATATTGGAAGAAATAAGTAAAGGAAAAGATTATGAAAAGTTCTCTAACAAACGTGCATTAGTGGTATAAAAAGAGTAGCGGATATGACTCACTATTCTTTGAAAACATTTTAGCCTAACTTCCATATAATTAGCATTATTTTTTCCTTTTTAGTTTACAATTATTCCCAATAGTCAAGTTGCTTTCAGAATTTGGAAGCGAGCTGACAAGATTCGTTGAGGTGTGCGAGGTTTTGAATTCAATGTTATAATTATATAAATCAATGAGGTATTAAAGTATTTCATCGCATTTGTAAAAAACTGGTGTCATAATGCACCAATGAAAAGGAGATATACTATGCATATTAAACATGTTACCTTAATGGTCAACAACTTGGAAAAATCTATTGAATTTTATGAGACGATTACAGAACTAACTATTTACCGTCGCTTT
>JANZQE010000527.1:0-12734 GCA_038040705.1 Clostridium sp.
CTATTCTATAGGATTTCTTTTTTTAAATTTTTTTAAAAGCAAATTTATATAAAGTACAAAACATTTAGGTTTAATTGTATTTTATACAAATATTTTAAAGTGGAAAAGTGGTATTATTAAATAGAGCTTAATTTAAAAGGAGATGACAAAATGAATAATAAAAGATTAGGTACTAATAGTGCTAATATGCTATTATTACTTACTGCGGCTATATGGGGATTTGCATTCGTTGCACAAAGAGTAGGTTCTCAATATGTAGGGGCATTTACCTTCAATGGGTTAAGATTTGCTCTTGGAAGTATTTCTCTCATTCCCTTAATAATTTATTTCGATAAAAAAAAGAAAAATGACAACCGTAATGAGGGTAATATTGAAGTAAATGCTAAAAAATCAATTTTATCAGGTGTGTTAGTTGGTATTGCTCTTTATGCAGCTGCAACACTACAGCAAGTTGGTCTTATTTATACAACGGCTGGAAAAGCAAGCTTTATTACAGGACTTTATATGGTCTTTGTACCAATTATAGGAATATTTTTAAAGCATAAAATCGAAAAAAAATCCTGGATTGGAGTAGTAATTGCAGTTGTTGGGCTTTACCTCTTAAGCGTAAATGAAAATTTCAGTATAGGTTTTGGTGACTTACTTGAAGTTATAGGAGCTATATTTTGGGCCATACACATTTTAACAATAGGTTATTTTTCTAATAAGATGGATGTTCTGAAACTATCTTTCATTCAATTTGCAACATGCTCGTTTTTAAGTCTAATTTCAGCTTTAATATTTGAAAAGATTACAATGAATGGTATATCACAGGCTTTAGTTCCAATACTTTATGGTGGTCTTTTATCAGTTGGTGTAGCGTATACCCTGCAAGTAGTAGCTCAAAAGGATGCCAAGCCATCACATGCTGCTATCATATTAAGTATGGAATCAGTATTTGGTGCTATCGGTGGTGCACTTTTACTTGGGGAGAGTATGAGTAGTAGAGGATATATGGGCTGTATCCTTATACTTTTAGGAATACTTGTAACACAAATTAAATTTCGTTCAAAACAAACATAAAAGAGCGTTACAACAATAATTTACATTACTGTTATAATGAAGTTATAAGGGGCATACAAATGGATGATAATACTATGAAACGTGCAGTAAAAATGCTATTAATGGGGTTAATTATATATATATTATGGTGCACAATCAATGCTGGAACTGAAAGCACTATTTTTTATCAATTCCTTAATGAACATAATTTGGTTATGTCTAATTATATAGTCTTCGCTATCTTTGTAATGATTCAATTTGTAGTTATTATTTTATTTGTAAGGAGTTTAAAATCAAATAAAAAAATATATAAAAGCTTAAACGAAAAAAGAATTCTGCAGGAAGAGTTAATTTGTAATGCCAATCAACTTACAGAACTAAATAAATTAAAGGACAGGCTGTTTAGAGAGGTTACTCATGATATACGGGGTCCTATGGCTGCAATGGTAAGTATGATGGAAATACTGAATGATGACGAGGATAGGAGTGACAATAAAGAAATAATATATGAGGTAAGTAAACAGGTGAAATCCACCTTTTTTATGGTGGACAACCTCTTGGAGCGATTAAATTGCCAAAAGGGCGGATTGGTTTATAGGGATATTACTAATGTAGCACAGGAAACTTTAAATGTACTTAGTGGAAATAATATGGCTAAAGGCATAAGAATTATGAATAATATGGAGGGTGTTGTTACACTCTTTTTAGAAAAGGAAATACTAGGTATGGTACTTTGTAACATAGTGAACAACGCGGTAAAAATGGCTAGAAGTGGAGGGCTTATCTCCATTCAGACTCATCAAATAGAGCGAAAAGTCATTGTTACAATCAGGGACACTGGTATAGGCATTGGCCTTGATAAAGCTAAAACACTTTTTAGCCAAGCCAATATAGGGTTCACTGAAGCAACAGTTGTGAAAAAAGCAACAATACCTGGGATTCTAATTCTAAAGGAATTTGTACAAAGTGGGGAAATTCAGAGATTGATGGATAGCACCACTTGGAAAGATAATACCTTCTATTTATGTTTATCATCAGAGGAGGAAGCAAACAGAATATAATAATAGGGGCTATATTGCGAATGAATTTTACTATGGGGTGATAAAATGAGAGTTATTTTAGTAGATGATGAAAAATCAATGTTACTCATAATGAAGAAAATGATTTCTAAAATACCAGAAGTTGAGATTGTAGGGGCTTTTCAGAGTTCTTGTGAAGCTTATAAATTCATAAAAGAAAACAGTGTGGATATTGCCTTTATAGATATTCAAATGCCTGGGGAGAGCGGATTAGATCTTGCCAGAAGAATTATATCTAAGCTCGAGAAAATTGATATTGTTTTTTTAACTTCTCACAAGGAGTATGCACTGGAGGCCTTTGATGTGTATGCAGTGGACTATATTGTGAAGCCAATCTTACAGGAAAGGTTGGAACATACAATAAACAGGAGTATGGAAAGACGTATTTTTCCAATACCATATAGTTGTGGAGGCGCGTCAGCCAAACTATCAGTTTATTGTTTGGGAGGTCTGAGTATTAGAGGTGCAGATGGCGGGAGCGTGAGAGTAAATTCGTCTAAGAGCTTAGAATTATTAGTCTATCTACTTTTAAATAAAGGGGAGTTTGTATCAAAATGGAGAATAATGGAAGATGTTTTCAGTGGAATGTCTCCTCATAATGCAGAAACCTATTTAAATACTACAATTTACAAACTAAGAAATGCTTTGGTACACAATGAAATGAAAGGGGCAGTTATTTCTACAAAGGAAGGTTATAGAATAGATATTGAAGATATCTATATTGATTTCATAGATTTCTACAACCGAGTAAGTGTTGGATCCATTATTAATGAATCCAACATTGAAGATGCAATAAAAACAGAGAAGATTTTTGTAGGTCAACTTTTTGGAGATAAAGGTTACCACTGGTCTTTATCTGCCATGGAAAGGCTATCAGAAGTGCATTGGGACTTTGCAAAAAAAATAGTAACATACCTTTTGAAAAATAACGATCTTAATAGATCACTACAAATTCTAAAAAATATGGCAATAAGAAATGAACTGGATGAGGAAGTAAACTGCCTCCTAATGGAGGTTTATGCTGCTAAAAAGGACAGAATATCACTGATTAAACAGTATAATAAATATACAAAGGCACTCCAAAGAGAGTTGCAAATATCGCCGGAAAATAATACTGCTAAGCTATATGAAGAACTTAGAAAGTCCCTAAAATAGGGTACACTAGGATAAAAGTAAGACCAAGTTGATATTTTCTATACATAATAAAATATAAGTCGATTTTTGTTGAACGAATTTTAAAATCAGTAAAAAAATACCATTGGCCCTCTAAACCTAGTATCAAACATGGTTTGTTGGGTATTGGCTATTTTTTTTTGTCATAAATTTGTCATAAATGGCTGATAAACTAATATTACAGTTAAATTACCAATATAAAGCAATAAAAACCCCTTTGATAGTCATGGGGAACTTACACAAGCAAAAGTATGGGTATGTGTGTTGTAGCTGAAGGAGTGGAAATCAGTTTAGGAGGTAATGTTAATGAATAAAAAAATGGAGTTATTAAGGGAAACTATCAACGATATGATACTTTTAGAAACTTATGATCATATGGATCTTCTAAATAAAAGCCAAGAAATGGATTTGTTAATATTGCAGTTCATTAAAAAAAATGATTTTGTTAGGATTACATTGGGGTATGAATATATGGATGAATTTGATATTATTATAGATAAGCTTGAACTATTTGAAAAAATATATAAGTCTATTAGAATTGTTGATCCGGTGAGTAATAGAGTATTTGCGCTAAACGAAAGTGAAATAGGTGAAATGGAGGTCATTTGTGAAAAGTGTGTATCTATAGAAGAATACAATAAGTACGATACTACTTTTAGGATGGAGCGTAATGGTGATAAGATTTATATGGTAGTAGCAATTACTTTATCAATTCAAGAGAAAAAAATAATTGTAGAGTTATTTAAAGAGGCTACGATTAGCTCATATTTAGAAGACGAAAAACTTGGATATGAGTTGAAGACGTTGAATACATTATTGAACTTGTTGACCTAAGAGTATATCAAACTAAATCAATTGGCAGGAATAGAATATAATAAATATGAATATATGAAAAGAGGGTAAAATGGAAAGAAAAAGCATTTCAATAAGAAGCATAATTATTAGTTCATTTATTATGCTTATGGTAACTACGATTTTTATAATATGCTTTACTCTTTTTTCAAATTGGAGAGCATCTACATATAATATTATTACAGAAATTTCGAATAACACAAGCAAAAATATTTTAAATAAAATAGAAACATTTGTGAATATACCTTTGCAGGTAAATGAAGCAAATCATAATTTAATAGAAAATAAAGTGGTGGATATTTACAATAAGGCTGAGCGTGAAAAGTTTTTCGTAGGAACACTTAAATCAAATGATAATGAAATATATAGTTTCAGTTATGGTACCGAAAATGGTGAATATTATGGAGCACGTAGGAATGAAAAAAATGAGATTGAGATTATGATGAATAATGATGAAACTAAAGGAAATTCTAGGTACTATTCTATAAATAAAGATTTGACTGCGGGGCAACTTTCGGTTAAGGCAGGGAAATTTGACCCACGTACAAGGGAATGGTATAAAATGGCGGAATTAGAACAAAAACCTGTATTTTCACCTATGTATAAACATTTTGTAATGGATGATTTAACAATTTCAGCGGCTTATCCAATTTATAATAAAGAGGGCGTACTTCAAGGGGTACTTGGAACACATATTATTCTTTCAAAAATAAACAGTTATTTGAAAGAAATTATAAAAGATAGGAGTGCTATTTCGTATATTTTGGAAAGTGGTACAGAGAAACTTGTTGCAAACTCGCAGGATACACCTAATTTCAAAACTCTTGATGATGGCAAAATAGAAAGAGTAGGAATTGAAGAAATCAATAGTAAACCTATAATAGAGGCATATCAAAATTACAAAAGCAATTCAAAAAGCAAATTTACAGTAAAAACTAAAAATGATAAACTTCATATAAGTGTAACGGAGTATAAAAAAGAAGGTTTAGATTGGTTGATTATAACAGGTATTCCTGAAAGTCAATTTACGATTGAAATGGTAAAAAGTATTCGTATGTCCATTGTATTCTCAATTATTGCACTTATTTTATCCATAATTATATATATGAAGATTACTGGTAGAATCCTAAAGCCTATATATAATTTAATAAATGATACAGGGAAATTTTCAAACGGAGAGTTATTACAAAGAGCTAAGGTTTTCAGAAATGACGAGATTGGGGAATTATCAGAGGCATTTAATAGAATGGCGCAGCAATTATATATACTCATAAACAATCTTGAAGAGAAAGTAAAAGATAGAACGCTAGAGTTTGAAAAAATAAACAACGCACTAAAGGTGAGCGAGGGAAATATACGATTGCTTTTAGACTCTACTGCAGAAGGAATATATGGTATTGATATGAAAGGGAATTGTACCTTCTGTAACGTCAGCTGCCTTAGAATGCTTGGATATAAGTCTCAAGATGAGTTGCTTTTAAAAAACATGCATTGGAAGATCCATTATAAGCATTCAGATGGAACATACTTCCCAATTGAAGAATGTAAAGTCTTTGATGCAATAAATAATGGTGAACGCATCCATGTGGAGGACGAGGTGTTTTGGAGGGCTGATGGAATATGTTTCCCGGTACAATATTTTTCTCACCCTCAGTACCATGATGGAAAAGTTGTTGGTGCAGTAGTAACATTTACTAACATAACCCAGCGAAAACAGCATGAAGATGAAATAATAAAGGCAAAAGAAGAAGCCGAATATGCAAATGTAGCAAAGAGTCTATTTCTTGCAAATATGAGTCATGAAATCAGAACTCCGATGAATGGAATTATAGGATTTTTACAACTGCTTGAGAATACAGGGCTAAATAGTGAACAGGTGGAATTTATACATATTATGAGAACTTCCACAGATGCTTTGCTTACAGTTATAAATGACATCCTTGATATATCTAAAATTGAATCTGGCAAACTGGAACTTGAGCATATTGTATTTGATATATACTTGACCATGGAAATGGTTGTAACTTTATTTAATGCCAGAGCAAATGAAAAAGGGCTTCAACTTAATTTGATTGTTAGGCCAGACATCCCTCAGTTTGTAGTTGGAGATCCCACAAGGTTAAGGCAGGTCGTTAGTAATTTAATAAGTAATGCATTAAAATTTACGGAAAAGGGTGAGGTGTTTATTGAAGCCTGCTTAAATAAGCAAAGTGATGAGACTATAGAAGTATTATTCACTGTAAAAGACACAGGCATTGGAATAACTGCTCAAGAAATTAGTAAGCTTTTTAAACCGTTTATACAAGCCGATCAATCTTCTACAAGAAAATATGGTGGTACTGGATTAGGTCTTGCAATATGTAAGGATATTGTGGAAATGATGGATGGAGAAATAAATGTTATAAGCGAAAAAGGAATAGGAACTACCTTTGAATTTACTATACTTCTACGTAAAGCAGAAGACAACAAAGTTCAGTTGCCATCGGATCACTCAATTATGAAGATAGGTGAGAAAATTGTTTTCAAACCAGATGTAAAAATATTACTGGTTGAAGATACTAAGGTTAACAGGATGTTGTTTATAAGGTTACTGAAAATGAAAGGGTATTGTTGTGATATTGCGTTGAATGGCGAAGAAGCCGTCAATGCATGCGTAAAGAGTAACTATGATATCATTTTTATGGACTGCCAAATGCCAGTAATGGATGGTTATGAAGCAACGAGGCGCATACGTAAGGCGCAAGGAGATGGAAAACACACTATCATTGTAGCTATGACTGCCTACGTTATGAAAGGTGATGTGGAAAAATGCATAGAAGAAGGAATGGATGAATTTTTGGGCAAGCCAATTGATTTTGTAGAGGTGACAAAAATACTTCAAAAATATGCTGGTAATACAGCGATTGAGACCAAGGCCTATGGTACAAATGTCTATTCAGAAACTACGCTTTCGCTAATGAATGCCTCAGGGTTTGACAAGGTAACTTGTGAAGAACTATTAGACGAATTTTATCTGTTCGCTGAAAGTATAATTAATGAAATTAAAGAGAATATCTTCAATAATAAATTTGATGATGTTGGTATACTTTTACATAAATTGAAAGGTGCAGCGGGGAACGTAAGGGCGAAAGAGTTACAAAATTATGCTATGGAAGCTGAACAAGCACTAAGAATTTCTAAAAATGAACTTCTTGAAAGTTTACTTCTAGCGATGAAAAAATCACTATATAATTTAAGGAAAAAGGGAGGCTACTGAAATTATGATTGGAAATATAATGATTATTGATGATTCTGCTGTAGATAGAAAATTTATATGTAAGATCCTTGAAAGAAGGCTTCATGGGATAAAACTGTTTGAAGCTGAAGACGGTGAAAACATTAATGAAAAGCTTATACAAAATAAAATACACATGTGCATTTTGGATATTATGATGCCAGGAAAAGACGGGTTTAGGATATTGAAGGATATGAAAGAAGATCGTAATTTAAGGGATATTCCAGTTATCGTTTGTACAGGTATTGAAGATAAGGAAGCTATAGAAAAGGCTTTAACCCTTGGAGCATATGACTATTTTTCAAAGCCGTTTAGTGAAGAAGCAATGAAGATAACTTTACCTTTGAAGGTTAACAATGCAATAGAATTAATGAAAAGAAGTGAAGAAATCATTTATTTAAGCCATAATGATAAACTTACTGGTCTTTATAATAGAAGATTTTATGAAGACGTTATTAAAAGTTTGGATACTAAAGAAAATCTGCCTATATCCATCATCATGGGAGATGTAAATGGCTTAAAGCTTACAAATGATGGCTTTGGACATGAAGCAGGTGATAGATTACTAAGGAAAATAGCCAATATACTAAAAAGTGAATGTAGAAAAAATGATATTGTTGCTCGTGTAGGTGGTGATGAGTTTATAATTGTATTGCCTAAAACCAATATTGCAGAAACTGAAAAAATTGTTGACAGAATTAATGTTAAGTGTAATAAAGAAGAAGAAGATCCTATAAAACCAAGTGTTTCAATAGGATTTTCTACGAAAAATCATATTGAACAGGATATAAACAATGTTTATAAATTGGCAGAGGATGTTATGTATAATAAAAAGCTTATGGAAAGAAAGAGTGTAAGAGGCTCCATAATATCATCTCTAAGAGAAACCTTGTATGAGCGAAGTCATGAAACTAAAGAGCATAGTGATCGCTTAATTGAATTGTCATATGAACTTGGAAAAGAGATTGGATTATCAATAGACAATATACATAATCTTCAGCTTCTTGCATTGCTTCATGATATAGGTCTTACAGCTATGCCGGATTACATATTACATAATAATAGAGAGTTAACACCCGAAGAGTGGAGTATTATGAAGACGCATAGTGAAGTAGGATATCGAATTATTAGAACATCACAGAAATTAGATCATATTGCCGAGGAAGTACTAGGTCACCATGAGAACTGGGACGGCAGTGGTTATCCACAGCAACTAATAGGTGAAAGTATTCCATTAAATTCACGTATCCTTTCAGTTATTGATACATATGACTCCATGATTTATGGAAGCTTTTATCAAAAGGTAGTTACGAAGAAGGCGACAATGGATTTTATAAAGAAGCAGAACGGTAAGTATTTTGACCCAAAAATTGTAGAGGCCTTTATAAAAATAATTAAGTAGAATGATAATGCGATTTATAAAAGATGAAAACTATTGAAAGCAATGGCTTAAGCTAAGTTTAAATTGAACTGTAAGTTTTATATAAGCACTGACATAATTGTTGGTGTTTTTTTGTGTATTTCAAAATATTTATTAAGCAGTATAGTTATAAAATAATTAGGATTAACTAAAGAAATTTTATGTATGTAAATATTAAAAAAACATATAGAATTATTTAAATTCAACCTATTTCTTGAAAATATTTAATATTATAGGAAGACAATATATTAAAATGTAACATATTGTGGTAAAATTCTATATAAGAGTATAATCTATTATGATAATATGTAAAAAGAAATAAAAAATTTATTATTATATATAATTTTTAATAAAATTGTAGTGAAAGTTTTTTTGAAAGTAAGGATAATTATTATGTGAAGGGAGACAAGTTATGGTATAGGATATAGCTCAATTGGTTGTTTATCATTAATTGTTGAATTTATTAATCTAGATAAAATAAACTGAACTGAAGGGTGATGCCATATGAATGATAATTTTTACAAACAGATAGCAAAGCAACTGCAAATGAGACTTAAAGAAAACAAAGAAAAAGAGAAACGGGCAGAAGAGTTAATTATCGCTAATAAAGAGCTTGCCTTTCAAAACGAAGAGAAAGCAAAACGAGCGGAAGAGTTAATTATTGCCAATTCAAACTTAATCATTGCTAATAATGCACAGGGAGAATTCCTTGTTAACATATCTCATGAACTTAAGACACCATTAAATGTTATCTTTTCAATAGTTCAGTTATTTGATATGTATTGTGAGAGTGGTTCATTAGACAATAAGAGGGAGTCAATTGTTAAATATATAAAATCAATCAAGCAAAATTCTTATAGATTATCTAAACTTATTAATAACATAGTTGATTTATCGAAAATTGAAGCGGGATTCTATAAATTGAACTTATCAAATAATAATATAGTCCAAGTTGTAGAAGAAATAGTGATGTCTGTAACTAATTATACAGAAAGTAAAGGTTTAAATATTATTTTTGATACGGATATAGAGGAAAAAATTATTGCTTGTGACACAGAAAAGATAGAGAGAATAGTATTAAATCTCATATCAAATGCGATAAAGTTTACAGATGAAGGTGATGAAATATTCGTAGATATTAAGGATAAGGATAAATTTGTTGAAATATCAGTCAAAGATAATGGTATTGGCATTGAAAACAAGCACTTAGATATGATATTTGATAGATTTAAGCAGGTAGATAAATCTCTTTCAAGAAATACAGAAGGAACGGGTATTGGCTTAAGTTTAGTTAAATCGATTGTAGAATTACATGGCGGGAGTATATATGTTGAAAGTGAATTTGGGAAAGGAAGTAAGTTTACAGTCATGATACCCTCAGGTAAGGTAATTCATGAAAATATGATATATAGTAGCGAAGTGCCAAGTAAAAATCAAAGTATTCTTGTGGAGCTTTCAGATATTTATATGTAATTTTTTTAACAAAAGGAGGTTACATTATGACTGTTTATATAGCATTGTTACGTGGTATTAACGTAGGTGGTAAGCATATTATAAAAATGCATGATTTGAAACGAGTGTTAGAAACAATTGGACTTTGTGATGTCCAGACTTATATTCAAAGTGGTAATGTTTTATTTAAGTCAAACGAAGAGAAAGAATATTTGCTAATGAATATTAAACATGCGGTTGAAACAGCTTTTGGATTTTCAATCACAATTATTTTAAAGACGGCTCAAGAATTACAACAGATTATCAACAATTTTCCATTCTCCGAAAAAGAAGTATTAGAAGCAGAATTGTCGTCGGAAGTGCAGAACGTATACATAGCCCTATTGACTCATGAACCTTTATATGAAAAAATTCAACAGTTGGATATTTACAGAACTGAAAGTGATGAATATCGAATTATGGGACGAGAAGTCTATCTTTTATTCCATCATAGTATTAGGAATTCAAAGCTTGCTAACAATCTTCATAAGTTAGATGTATCCATGACAATGCGTAATTGGAAAACTATAAACAAACTCGCTGTATTGGCAAAAGCAAAGGATGATTGAATTCAAAGAATATAAAACAATAAGATAAATATTATTTATATTTTGAGAGGAGTGCTAATTATGAAATCAGTCCGACAAGTCGTATTTGATTATTTAGCTGATATGAATATAACCTATGATATTATTGAGCATCCTGCTGTTTATACGATAGAGGAAATGGACAATCTTTGCATTGATACTAATAACCAAGTAGTTAAAAATTTATTTGTGCGAGATGATAAAAAGAAAAGATATTTTCTTATAGCTGTACAAAAGGATAAACGAGTTGATTTAAAGGAATTAAAGGCGAAGTTGAATAGTAGACCTCTCAGCTTTGCATCTGAAAGTGCATTATATGAGATTTTAGGATTGAATAAAGGTGCTGTTACTCCTTTTGGTATATTAAATGATACAGATTGCAAGGTTGAAGTTGTATTAGATAACGATGTTCGGTATTTTCAGCATATCGGTATTCATCCTAACGACAATACAGCAACAGTTTGGATAAAGCCTGAAGATTTGGAAGTGGTAATAAGAAAGCATGGGAATGCATTTTCCTATGTGGAAATCTAAGAGTATAAGTTGTTAGGAAAAACAAGAGAGCCTTGGGGAGAAGAAGCTTTCGCCAAAGCCAGAGAAGAAGATAAACCAATATTCCTATAGAAAACTGTATAGATAAAGGGTTAACCGTCAATTTAATATAGCGGTTAACCCTTTTTTATTTGTTCATTTTATCATATTTATTAATTTACTCAGCGTCAACAATACCTACAATAATAGCATTAAACATATTGTTATATCTCGAAATAGATTCAGCCGTCGGAATGTTACTCTTAACATTAATCGTTAGTCCACCTTTAGTTTTATATACCCCGGTGCCAACATTTAAGAGTTTAGAAGAACCATCACCGAATAGTTTTGTATTAGTATTTATATTTTTGCCTACCATTTCAAAATCACCGCTGCAAAGAAATGTCGTGAGATAATTCTAGTTGTTGCGGCAAACGTGGATTTGCGATACAATTGGCGCAATATGACTAATTTTTAAATGAAAGGGGTTATTGTATGAAATGTACTTAATATACAAAAATAATTAATGCATATGATAGAGGTATAACTTAATGCAAAAGCTTAGTAAAATACAATTGAGGTGGGGATTATACATATGATAAAAATATTAGATAAAATTGAAGCAGCGTTAAGCAGCAAGAAAGGTAAAATCATATGCGGGGTTATAGCCGTGGCAGTAATTGGGGGATTGGCGTTTCAAAGTATACAGGAAACCCAAGAAACCGAAAAAGCCGCAGCAATTCAACAAGACAAAGAAGACGCGCAGATACAGAAAAAACGTGACGCATACGTAAAGAAGAAGGCAGACGCAGCGGCGAAAGTTATAGCAGACGCAAAAGCGGCAGCGGACGCGGTGGCAGCAGAGAGGGAAGCGTCAATCACAAGAGGGGGGCGCCGTATATCCACGGTCTACAGAGAGGTACACACAATGGCAAATAGTATTGTTATCGCTAACGATGTATGGGGACAAAAGGCAATCACGAAAGAGAATATATCCGCGCTATCCGATGAAATACAAGAAGAGGACTACGAATCAGATGTTAAAACGCAGCTTCTAGCAATACTTAACCGATGGAACACCGGTAACTTCTCACAAGCAGATGAAGACCACAACTATGTATGGGAAAAACTTGGAGGGAGTACGGGAAGGGCGACCGGCGTTGATACTAGCAAACTACCTTCGTGGGCTAAATAATCAACAAATATGGTAGTCAGATTATTCTATGTTAATTTGGTTTATAGCGAGTGTGTTAAACTGGAAAGTATAGATTAGTTATATAAGTTAT
>JANZQE010000528.1:0-5020 GCA_038040705.1 Clostridium sp.
CACTACATTAGTTAATGACCCGTGTTTAAATTTTACTAAAAAACATTTAATTACAGGTGCAGCAAAAGAAAATTTTGATTGTACTTGGGAAGTTTATTGGGATGATGGCAATAACCCATCACGTTCATTAAATATTGATGATGTACCTTATATACAAGAATTGGTTTCTCCTCCGGGTGACCCATGTTTAGTATATGATGATAAATTTCCTTTAGTATTAGATTGTGAAAAAATTAGATTAGCACCTTTAGTTGATACACCTTGTTTAGAATTAACTAAATCTACTGATGGCGGTATGTTATCAAATGGATCATATCAAGCTTTTATAGCCTATACTGAAAATGAACAAAAAGTAACTGATTACATAGGTGTATCAAATATACAAACATTATGGAGTCATGCAGGATCAGGTGGTTCTTTAAACATTGCTATTAGTAATTTAGATAAAGATTTTGATAATTATGAATTAGTTATACTTAGTAGAAACCAAGGTCAAACAGTAGCTAAAATATTAGGTTTATATAGTACAGAACAACAAGACATAGAAATAGATTTTATTGATCCATCTTTAGTTTCACCAGATTTAAAAACAATACCTTTGCGTAGTCCAGCATATGAAAAGTCTGAGTCAATGTTTGTTGTAAATGATTGGTTAATCAGACAAGGGCCTACAGAACAGTTTGATTTTAATTATCAACCAATAGCAAATCAAATAGAGACTAGTTGGGTAGTCAATCAATTAGATTCAAAATATTATATTTTAGGTGGTAACAAATTAGGGTTTTTACGTGATGAACAATATGCATTCTTTATAAGATTGATATATAATACAGGAGAGAGATCTTCATCATATCATATTCCAGGAAGAGCACCAGAACAATATTCTAGTCCTAGTGGAACACATATAGAAAATGAAATTATAATTGGTGACAATGTTATTAATCCTGAAGGAGATCCTTTATTTAAAGTTTATTATACAGCATCACCTGAAAACTTAGGACTTTCCGAATTACAAGAAGATGGCTCTCTTGTAGTAGCAAGAGGTAAAATGGGTTATTGGGAATCATCTGAGTTATATCCAATTAATAGACCTGACATTTGGGGTGATCTATGCGGTAAACCCATAAGGCATCACAAGATGCCTGATGAATCAATAGGAGGAGCAGATTCTCCTTTACACATTAGTACTACTAATGGAGATCTTATTAACTTAGTAGGTGTTGAGTTTTCAAATATAGGAAGACCTAAATATAACGATGGAACATATATTCCTAATGTAGTAGGTTATGAAATTCTTAGAGGGAGTAGACAAGGAGCAAGATCTATATTAGCTAAGGGTATGTTTAAAAACATGCGTAAATATGATATTCCTGATTCAGCAAATATATTAGGAAATTCTCAAGGTTTATATCCTAACTATCCATATAATTCATTACAAGATGATGTATTTTTTCAAGATGGAAATAATGCTGGTAGTGATAAAAAAACAGATGGATGTAGTTCTAGTTTTACTCAAAGCATACGTGATTTTAAACCATTGGTAGGATTTACGGATGATGTATTTAGTTTTCATTCACCAGATTTAATGTTTACTAAGCCTTTTTTAAATGCTTATGAAACTAAAATATATGGTAATATCCATGGTAAATCATCTGGTAGGTTTACACCTTCAGAAGATCATCCTCAATTTAAATTACTAAGACCAGCTGCAGCAACACTTGCTGTTATTATTGGTATCGGATATGCTCTTAATGCTGTACAAGGTACTAATAGTAAAAGAGCTGAGGCATTACAGGGTTTTAATCCTCTTTATGCTCCATGGGCTATAGCCGGACCAGGTTCAACCGGTGGATCACCGGGAATTACAGCATCTCCAGCATCTATATTAGGTCTTGGCGCTCTAGACGCAATATGGAATGTTATATTTGATGAACTATTAGATAATGCAGTTGATGTAGCAGATTTATATGGTGGAGGAATTTTTTCATCATTACAATTAAATGCCCAAGGGTCTACTAACTTTTTAAAATCAGCAGTACCAGGAACAATGGGTGGTGGTATTACAGAAACTATAACATGGGATAGCCCTGAAGGAGCAATGCCTTCTGTTCTTAGAGGATTAATGGGTATATCTTTAGCTCAAAAAAATATTGCAATAGGTGGTGATGAGATTATTGATTTATTTTATAACATGGTTAGTTATTATGACTTTGTTTTAAAATATAATTCAGAAGGATTTTATAATACATTTGCAAAGATTAATCAAAATAACATATTTAGATCAAAAAATAATGATGCTAATTATATAGGCTCATCATTTCAAACCTTTGATGGAATTAAATATAAAATAAATAATTTATTTAGACCATCTACAGTAGCAGTATCTACTGAACATTCTATGGCACTTCCCACAGTAGACGATAATTCACGTTATGCACTTGGTGGTTATGTTAATAGCAATGGTTCTACTGTTGATTTTCTAAACCAATACATAAAAGACTTTTCTCAAGCAGAAAGAAAGACTAATATATCAGCTTTATATGGTGCTTTAAAATTTAATTTTGATAATCAATATGGTCAATTAGACGGAATTAAACAAATACAAATGAGAGGTTGTGTTGAATTATTAGATGACACATTACCTAATGAATATTTATATACTAGTAAACCTATATTTAGTGGGGATGTATCTATAAATAGATATACTGAAAAATGTATAATGCCTATTTTTACAAGATTTCTAAAAGGCCAACCAAATGGTTTTTCATTTGATTATAGTTTATATGTAAACATACCTTACCCTAGATTTTGGTTAAATTCAACAAAGTTTGATATTAGTACAATGGCTGCTGAGGTAGCTACATTAGGTTTTTCTCCTGGGTCTTGGGAGGATGCTTTACCATCAAGTCAATATTATTTAGATAGAGGTGATGATAATTGTCAAAGCACTAACATATTTGGTAATTTATTTGGAGGTGGTAGTGATTTAAATCCAGCTTTTCAAATGAAAAGAGCTTATATGTATACACATATTAATGGTATCAATCAATTTTTTGTTGAGTCAGAAGTTAATTTAGCATATAGAGATTGGGAAGATTCACCAGATAAAAGATTCTATGATGCATATGAATATAATGATTTAGGTCAACTGTTTCATGCAGACGGTATTAAAGCAGATAACTTTTATAAGTATGATGATTCTTTATCTGCTTCTAAGTTTGTTACACAGCTTTCTTCTTTTGGTCAAGTACAGCAAAGAGATTACGATCCTTATGTAGCAGCAAATTGTTTTGTTAATTATCCTAAAAGATTAGTATATTCTTTACAAGCTCAAGAAGAATCAAGAAGAGATTACTGGAGAGTGTTTTTAAATCTTAACTATAAAGATTTTAAAAATGAGGTTAGTATAATTAAACCAATAAATAAAAGTGGTGCATTAATATTTTTCCCATATTTATCTCCTCAAATGTTTCAAGGACTTGATACATTAAAAACACAATTAGATACTAAGTTAACTATAGGTGATGGAGGATTATTTAGTCAGCCATTTCAGAATGTAGCTAATGCAGATATATCAAATGAATATGGATCATGTGAAAGTTTAAGAGGTGTTATAAATACTCCGTTAGGATTATTTTTTATATCACAACAACAAGGAAAAATATTTCAATATGGAGGTAAAGGTTTAGATCCAATATCTAATAATGGAATGAAATGGTGGTTTGCAAAATACTTACCATCAAAGTTTGTTAAACAATTTCCAGATGCTGAGCATTCTGTTTGGTCAGATAATCCAGTTGCGGGTGTTGGATGTCAAGTAATGTATGACTCTATAGATGACATAGTTTACTTTATGAAAAAGGATTACCAAGTTAAATCAGAGTATTTAGCATATGCTACATTTACAGATAGTTTAACTAATCCAATAATAATTACAGTCGGTGGAATAGCTATTCCTGTAAACATAGGAGATCCAATATTTTTTGATGATTGTTCATGGACAATTAGTTATGACCCAAAAGTAAAAGCATGGATATCATTTCATGATTGGCATCCTGATTTAGCTTTACCTAGTATAAATCATTTCTTTACAACTAAGGCAGTAACTACTACAATACCACAATGTCCTCCAGGATATAATTTTAATCCTACTACTGGATTATGTGAGATAGGGGTTAATGAATCATTACCTGCTGAAGTAACTATAGATGACATTGCAGCTACAATAGGAGGTGGACCAGTAAATTGTTTAGTTGATGTAGTAATATCAATGGATGTATCAGGAAGTACTGATAGTGCAGGAAGAAGAGCGGCTCAACAAACTTGGATGACTGCATTTTTAAATGATTCTCAAATAACAACCTTGATGGCTAATAGTCAAATGCAAATTGGATTTGCTGCTTGGGATGGCGGAGCATCTATTTACACTATGTCAGGTGGAAACACAATGAGTAATACAATAACTGAAGCGCAAGCTACTGCTTGGTATAATGCAAATTGTACTGGGGGCTCAACTAATGTGCTTTTAGGATTACAAACTGGTAATTCAATACTTACTAGTCCAGGTAATTCAACATTAGGTGATAGAAGATCAAACCCTAATTATAGAGCTATACATATTTTTGTTACAGATACAACTACAGCACCAGGTAATAATGTTGGTCAACCTTTTACATCTGTTGGTGCAGGTACTGCTCCAGCATATCAATTTGTTTATGCAATGTTTTGTGGTGCAAATTCTTCAACACCACCAAATGCGGGGGTATTAGATGATATATCTATGTCAAGTGGGCCAGTAAATGTTGATCCATATCAATTTGGTATTAATGCAGCTGACCCAACAACTTTTCAAGCAGTTGCAACAGCAATTGCAGGTAGTGTTTGTGGAGTAGACTATACTAGTGATTGTCCAGCAGGATATACCACAGTATTTTTAGATCCAACTACTTCTACTTATACTGCAACTTCTGGTGTATGTGATGACACACCTCCTCCAGTATGTAGAAGAGTAACTTGTGAA
>JANZQE010000529.1:0-2677 GCA_038040705.1 Clostridium sp.
TCTGAATCTATTTTTCTCCATAGCTTATTTATTAAAATAGGCCTTTTAAAAAAATTTTCCCCTCGTGCAGCCTGACCTGTAGTAATTTTTATAATTAGCACCTCCTACAATCCTTATATTTACAATTATACTTCACAAAAAATATTTTGTCAAGTGTTTTAACAAAATATTTTTTGTCAGTAATGATATCCACTGTTCAGCTTTACTGAACATAAAAAAAAGTCACTATATTCTAGTGACTTTCAAAATAAATTTAATATAAAATTCTACTATCCACACTTTCTATGGAATTACATCCTGTAAGAACCATAGCTGATTTTAATTCTCCTCTTATTGTATCAATATAAGATTTCACGCCTTCTGCTTTGCCTCCAAAGGATGCAGTTACAAATGGTCTACCAATAAGTACGGCATCAGCACCTAGTGCTAACATTTTAAGTATATCAGGGCCACTTCTAACTCCACCATCGGCTAAAATAATTACTTTTCCTTTAACTTCTTCCGCAATTTCACCTAGTACATGTGCTACTCCAGGAGTTTGGTCTAGTACTCTTCCTCCATGATTTGATACAACGATTGCAGCTACCCCAGCTTCTACAGCAAGTTTTGCATCATCTGGAGTCATTACACCCTTAAGAATAAATGGAAGCTTAGTGGATGCAACAATTTCTTTAATCTCTTCTACAGTTTTAGGCATAACTGGTTTGCCAGCAAGCGCTAGGGTAATAAGACCACAAGCATCTATGTCCATACCTATAGCAAAGACCCCTGCTTCTTCTGCTAATTTGATTTTTTCTATAACATTAGTATTTTCCCAAGGCTTTATTATTGCAATCCCATTTCCACCTTGTTTTTCTAATTCAGAAAGATTAGTTGTAAGGAATGAATCTACAGCGGTATCCCCTACCATAGGGAAAATTCCTGCTGAAAGACATCCACTTATAACCCAAGATATGTACTCCTCTTCACTAAATTTACCACCCATATTTAAGGTAGTGCCAGATATGGGCGCTGCGAATACAGGCATATCCATTTTTCGGCCAAATAATTCTATAGATGTATCGGGATCTTTTGCATCATGTATAGTTCTCATATTAAGTTTATACCCCGCTAGAGCCTCTATATTGATTTTAAAGGCATCCCCCGATCCTTTGCCACCCATTCCAGGAACCTCGCCAGCACAAGCCACACCATTACATACAGGACATACTCTACAACTTTTATTTAAATTAACTCTAGCTTCTTTTAAAACGTCTTTATAACTCATTTTATTTTCCCCCTAATTTATAATTATTAATTCATCTAGATTTTCTTCTGTGAAAACTTTTATGCCACTTTCTAATAATAACTCCGCAGTAACTCCATTACCTGACCTTTTAGCTCCGATAAAAGTCCCGTCGTATATTTCATGTGTTCCGCAAGAAGGACTTCTTGCCTTTAAAATAGCAATACTAGCACCGCATATTTGTGCTATTTTTAGAGTTTCATAAGCTCCTTTTAAAAATTCAGAGGTTACATCATCACCCTCTGGTCCAAGAATTTTAGCTTTGCCTTCCAGAACATCCCTACCATTTCCATTAACAATTTCATGTGGAGCCCTAGGGGTTTTTTGTCCCCCTAATTGTTCTGGACAAACAGGAATTGCTTTTCCTTCTTTTAAGAGTCTAAGTACCCTATCATCTAAATTATTGCCACCATCATATTTACAATTAATGCCGCATAAACAAGCACTTACAATAATCATCCTATCACCCCTATTTAAGTTCTACCATAGTAACACCGCTACCACCTTCACCATAATCTCCAAGTCTATAGGTTTTAGCATGGGCATGCCTCTTTAACATGTCAGTAATAGCGGTACGAAGAACCCCTGTGCCCTTACCATGGATAATGGTAATTTCTTTAAGTCCGCCTAAAGAGGCGTCATCTAAATACTTGTCAACAGTATATATAGCTTCCTGGGAATCCATACCTCTTAAATCTACTGATGAGGATACACTTCTTAAATTCAGCTTCATCTCTCGCTTATTTATCTTTGCCTTTTTTTTCTCTTCTTCAGTAACTTTAGATACCCGTAAATCTTTCACTTTAACATTTATTTTTATAATACCTGCTTGAACCTGTACTTCACCTTTGCTATCAGGTTTAGAAATTACAATAACCTTTTGATTAAGAGAGGGCAAATATACTTCTTCACCTTCTTTTACAGTTTTTAATGTCTCACCTATTTCTTCTGTGTTTTTTTGCGAATGCAAATCTAAAGTTTCCAGTTTGTTTTTTATCTTTATTCTTTCTTCTTCAAGCTTTTGTCTTGCGTCAGATGAGTAGCCCAGTTTTTCCAGTTCTCTCATGTTTTTAATAATATTATCTGATTCTTCCTTAGCATTTCTAATTAATAGTTTTGCATCTCTTTGAGCTTGATACATAGCATTTTCTCTAATGTTTTCCATTTTATATAACTTTTCCTGATATTTATCTTTAAGTTTAGTAGCTTCTAGTTTCAACCCTTCTGCCTCTCTTGCATCTCTTTCTGCTTTTATGCTCTTTTCTTGAAGAGATTGAACTAATTCTTCAAACTCTAGAGTGTCTTTAGAAATATTTGCTCTAGCATTCTTAATGATGTAATCAGGGAGACCTAATCTCTTAGAAATTTCAAAAGCATTTGATTTACCTGGTA
>JANZQE010000530.1:0-5138 GCA_038040705.1 Clostridium sp.
ATTTTCTGGCTTACTATCAGTTTTAATTTCAGAGAGTGCTAATAAGCACTGTCTGTAGAATTGTGGTAAATAAGGAGGCAAATAGTTTTCAGTATAGTTACTGCACATAAAGTCGTTTATCGAGACTGTATTAAATAAGGAGCAAGCTATGTTTGCCCATTTGCTGTTAGACTCTTTGTATAATTTTTTTGCCCAGGTTAATTTTTGGGCATATATCATGGCTTCTAAATTCACCATTTTCAATCCACCAGATTCTATATCTCTTGTTATTATGTCTCTTCTGATTTTATCAGGCTTGTTATTCCATAGGAATTTGTAAAATAAATTATTTGCCTCCTTAACCACCCATTCTGGTATGCTTAATACAGAAGTGGTGTACAGTAGTTGTGATAGAGCTAGAGTTCTAATTATGGTAATTTTTCCTTTTAAAGACAAGTCTCTTTGTCTCCATATTTTGAATTGATTTATTATATTGTCTAGTCTATGTCGGAAATTTTTATATTCCATGACAGGTTCTGATTTGCTAAACCAGATACCTAAGTACTTGAAACTGTCTGTACACCACTTTAATTTCTTATACCGAGCACCTCTATTTTCTGACTTACCCAGATCAAATAGTTCACTCTTATCTATGTTCATTTTGAGACCTGAGCATTCACCAAAATCCTTTAACAATGCTAATATTTTATTTATGTCATTCAAATCTTTAGCAATAAGGATTGCATCATCTGCATATTGCAAGATTTTATATGTTTGTTGGTGTATACTCAGGCCTCTAATGGTTAGATCTTGTCTAATTGCATCAGCTAGCAGCTCAGCACATAAGATAAAGTAATAGGCTGAGACAGGACAGCCCTGGCGTATTCCTCTATGCAGTTCAAAGCTGTTAGTGGTGAAACCGTTATTTAATACCACACTACTAATATTAGTATACAGTAGTTTAACTAAGTTTATAAATTTTGAACCAAATCCATAGCTTTGTAGAGTATGCTCCAAAAAGCTGCGATCGAGACTGTCGAAAGCTTTTTCAAAGTCTACTAGTAATAGTAAACCTTCTATATTATGTATCTTAGCATAATCTATTATATCCTTAACAATACGTAGGTTTTCTCCTATTATTCTATCCTGAACATAGGCTAGCTGGTCACTGCAAATTAGGTCAGGTAATGTGTATTTTAAACGATTGGCTAATATTTTTGCAATGATCTTATAGTCGACGTTCAGGATAGATATAGGTCTCCAATTTTTTACCTGTTTAATATCCTTACCAGGCTTTGGAATTAGAGTAATGACTCCTCTTCGTTGCTCTATGGAGAGTTCTCCTAATTCTATAGAGGACATAATGGAATTGTATAAATAATGGTTTATGTTTGACCAGAAATGTCGATAAAACTCTGCGGTTAAGCCGTCTGTACCTGGTGTTTTATCACAGGGTAACCCATCTAGTGCTTCTTTGCATTCCTTTAATGTTATATTACTATCTAATGCTGTTTTGACATTTTCATTCAATGTTTTTACCGGTACAAATCGAGTAAAACCTTCTGTATTAACATTCTTTTTACCATACAGTGTTGAATAATAGTCATGTAAATTTTCCAGAATTTTATTTGGCTCAGTTGTTTCGATGTTAGGCTCAGTGGAGAGAACTTTAATGTTTTTGGTCTCTTGTTTGTACTTTTCTAGTCCAATGAAATATTTGGAACTTCTTTCACCTTCTTCTGTCCACTGTGCCTTCGATCTTAACATTTGTCCTCTGGTTATTTCTGATTGGAACATTTCATAATCCTTTTTGGATAAATTATACTCAGTTATTACATCATCATTAGTAAGTTCTTGAGATTCCAACTTTAATTCACACTCTTGTAATTTTTGCAGTAGAATTTTACCTTCTTCTCGTCTTTTTTTACTTCTAATTATTGCATAGGATATCGTTTCTCTCCTTAAAACCATTTTGAGGTATTCCCATGCCAAACGCTGATCATCAATTTTATTTAAATCTGATTCAGCTTTTTTAATGGTATTTACTATTAAGTTAGTATATTCTCTTTCTTTTAATAAAGAGTTATTCATTTTCCAGAACCCTTTTCCTCTTGGTGTGGATTTGGTTAGCTGAATTTGTAAGTTTATTACATTATGGTCGGAGAGAAAGGATATCCCTATGTTACATACCTTTATACATGAGATTATACTTTCAGATATCAACCAGAAATCAAGTCTTGATTGTTGGAGAGGATTACGCCGTCTCCATGTATACCTTTTTAATGTGGGGTTATATATTCTCCAGATATCACCTAGATGGTATTTACTTTTAATTCCTTCTAAGTATTTTGCATTTGGACTTGGTTGGTCCGATTTTGCATTGTATTTATTCAAAATGGGGTTTTGGATGATGTTAAAATCACCACCTATTATTAATGTTGAGTCAGAGAATTCTTCTAAAAGTAATTCTATAGACTTGAGGTAGTTAAGTTGTTCTACAGATTTTTCTTGAGTGGGTGAAAAGACATTTAAGACTGTGTAATTTTTACACTCTAGGTGAAACTGGAGTGCTATATACCTGCCTTCATTATCCTGACTAGTTTTTGTAATATATGGTACTAATTTTTTAGGCACAATTATACAAACTCCTCTACTATTGGAGGTTCCATGAGAAAAGTAAATTTTGTGTTGATGGCCTATGTTACAAGCCCAACTTTTTTCTATTTTTGGTATTGAATATGTTTCTTGTAGGCAATATATCCCTTTAAATTCTCTTTTGAGCCATTTAAAAATGTTCACTCTCTTCGGTTTCTGTCCTAGACCGTTACAGTTAAAGGACGTTATATCAAATACCTCATTAGCCATGATCAAATGGGTGTATTTTTTTGTAGTCTATTCTCTTCCATGCACTCTCACTCTTATTTCTTTCACTTTCATTCATGCTGACGCCACAAGGATACAGTTTCACATTCAATATATACAAATACACATATACATATAAATAACAAATTTTTCTAGTAGTTTCAATTAGCCTTCTTTTTGTTGCTACATTTGATATCATCTTCATATTTACCGGCTTACAAAGGATCAATATTGCATTTGGTCCTTTACAAAGTTGGTATTACATTATTAATAATATATAATATATGACGCAAAAATAATTATTTACAACATTCTAAAAAATAAAATTTTAATATAATTATTCAATTTGATGTGGTCCCCGGTTCTGGTGTATGGCTCTGTATTTTATACTGGTTTTCATGTTTTAGGGCTGTTGTGACATTTTTTAATGCTTAACCAACATGCCTTGTCCATGGTTATTGTTCTAGGTGTTCTAATAATATGTAGACTTTACTGTTATGGATACACTGTTTCGACACCTCTTGGTGTACTACAAACATGTGTTGTGTTGTTTTAGGTTGATTTTAACTGTCTTGTATCCGCTTTGTATCTTCTTTTCCTATGTGTTACTGTATTGGCTTTTTTGTAAAGCTCTACAAACATGTAACATATTTTGTTGTATGGTTGCTATGGCTTTTTTTAATAGCTTTATTAGCATGTCCATATTTTCTTTACTGTTGGGTTGTTATGCCTTAGAACTGCTATGACACTTTTCATATGCTTTACCAGCATGCTCTTAGCACTTTTAAAGTTTATGGTTCAGGGGCTGTATATTACACACATGCCCTTATTTCTCATCTGTGTTTGGTTCAGGTATTTTGGGGTAGGGACTGTGTTGGGGTGTTTTCACCCTATACCACACATGTCTTTATTCCCTCTATTTGGTTTTTAGCAGGTAGGGTTTGTTGTGACATTTTTAGTGTTTTACCAACATGTTCCCTGTTGCTATCAAGTGGTTTGCTGTTACATTTTTGATGTTTTGTTAGCATAACCTTGGTACACTTTAGTGTGAGGGGGTTAGGGGGTAGGGTTAATATTTTTGGGGTAGTTAGAGTGGCTGCTTATAGAGGAGGCTTTTGCCTTATAACAAACATGTGTATTTTTCTATTGGTGATAGTGGTGATACAGCTTGACGAAGTACTTTTGCAACTTTTATTGATGCTTTACAAATATCTACGTAAGCTATTATGGTGAGTTTGGTGCTGTCCCTGTCACTGTGTGAAAAAGGGAGTTTACCTTTGGATCTAGTGGAAGACTCTATTCCATTATTATATGAAATACTTTGGCAACTTACATAGTTGCAATACAATTATCTTCAATTTTTTATACTCACCATCTCAGTAGGTAAACATGTGATTATAATAATCATATGATTTTGCGAAGTACTTTAGCAATTTACCTATTTGCTTTACAAATATCTTCGTTTTATTTCATTTATACTCACCATTTCAGTATCATAATGCACGAAGTACTTTGGCAACCTACCTTGTTGCTTTACAAATATCTTCGTTTTTTCATTTATACTCACCATTCAGAATATTTCAGTTAAGGGGTTCATGTCATTCTATTAATTGGCTAGTAGTGGTTAGCAAAATTATTTTGCATTAGTGAACATCCTTCATTTTTCCTGTATTTACATCCCTTCCACTGTTTGTTTTTAGTTTTTACATCTCGTTGTTTTCATCAGAGTCGCTTTCTAGGAAAGCTTGTCTCTTCTTCCTTCTCTGAGCTCTTTGTCTCCTCATAGCCAGTTTACGTTTCTCTATAGATCTGTGACTCTTGCCTCTCCTGAGGATCATTTCCCTCTTTGAGTGTTTGCAGCAGCCAGCTATAGACTTGAGATAAGTCCAGTATCCCCCTATGGTGTTAGGGTGTGTACCATCTGTTGAGGTTACAGTTGTCAGTTCTTCTAGGTTTTTGTGTCTCCAACTCATGATTCTTGTGTCTTTTCTTGTTAGACGTAGGAATTGTAGGTTAAATTTGTCTATATCCTCGTTGAGTTTTTCTTTGGTTTTATCTCCCCTGCCCATCTTATGTTTTTTCAGGGCCTGGCATATTACTACCATCTCTAGTTCAGAGTAGATGTGGAACATAAATTGTACTTCCTCGTATAGGTTCTGTGCCAGATTGTTAATGTTATTGCGTCTCCAACATAGATCATTTTGAGCTAGTTCTAGTATGACTATGGATGGCATTGATGGGATGGTCATTGACATTTAATCAAATAGCTGGTTTACCTGTAGGCCTGGTCTGCCTTT
>JANZQE010000531.1:0-2765 GCA_038040705.1 Clostridium sp.
TCCATGCTGTTGTCAACTCACTATAAGGTTGTTGTCTAACATCACCAGCAACATTATGAGTTATTATAGGCACACCATCTTCATCTATTGCAGATACAAATCCACTATGTGTATTGTAAGTTTCTGATTCTAATGTTTCTCCATGATGTGATGAACCATCCCAATATAAACCTACAATATCTCCTACTTTATAATCAGATGCTTTAGTCTGTGAGTTTTTCTTAACGTTTCTTGTTGTCTTTTTTAATTCATCTGTAGAAGTATTTTCATTTATATTTTTAAATGCTGGATTAGTATATATATTATATATCTCTTTGCTATTGTTAGCATTAATCATAGATTCACTTAAATCCCAAGCATCTTTATATTTAACTCCTAGAGCTTCTGTAAGCACTTCATTACCTTCTAGTATAGTACACATACCTGCAGCACATCTTGTTTCTTCTAATGTACTTGGAATATTATTATATACTTCTCCTTGTGGGTCTTCTTCTATATTATCTGTATTGTATGCATCTAATGCTATTTTAGTTTGATCACCAAATTTACCATCAACACTACTTTTACTGCTATTAAATAAAGCTTCATATAAATATCCCGCATCAATAAGTTTTTCTTGAATTGCTTTAACTTCTTCCTTGGTGTCTTCTTTATAATTTTTATAATATCTAGATATAACGTTTGGATCAAGGTTGTTATCATCAACCATATTTTTATGTGCTTGATAAGTTTTGTCCCCATACTTTCCATCTACACCTGTTAATCCTACATCATATCCTTTTTTTACTAATACATTTTGTAAATCTAATACTTCATCCTCAGTTGCATTAGACATATCTTTCCATCCATCAGAATAAAAATTTGAATTTTTAATAAAGTCAGCTATTAACACTGGGTCATCGTATTCTCTAGAATCAAATTCTTCAGCTTCTTCAAGGCTATTCATTACCTCATCTACATTTACTTTAGCATTTTCAAGTTGAGGTCTGTTAGTTAAGAATTTATCATTAAGTTTATTAATACCAGATACAGATGTATTATCCCTTGCAATTTCTATTCGTTCATTATTTAAAGGATCATAATCTAAATTAGGATTACTTAAAAAATTATTACTTTTGCTTTTAAACTTAGGTTCTATATCATAAATTCTAGGTTTAACAACTCTAGTATTATCTTGTGCAATTTCTCTTACCTCTCTACCTCTTTGATAATAATCTCTTGTTTTTTCTAAATACTCGTATGGAGTTTTATTAGATTGTTTTGCACCTTTACCAAACTTAGTAGGATAAACTTCTTCTAAAGTTTTACCATCTCTAATTACATTCCCTAAGAATTCTCTAGTACCTCCTCTTCCTAAAAAGTTAGATAATGTAATAAGATCTTCATATGAATAATTCCATTTATCTCCAAGTTGTTCTTTATATTCATTTGTTAAATCAAATGCATCTTTTAATAGTGGTGTAGTTCTATTTGATTTAATACCTTCATTTAAACGCATATCAAATATACGGTTTTGAGCTTCTAAGTCTTTTGCAAACTCATCTCTTGTACCTTCATATAACTTACCTTCTTCCAATTCAGAAAACCTTTGTCCATACAAACCTGTTGCTGTTGACTCAGGGTTAATCATAAGTACACCATTTATACTTTCTACTTCAGCAATAGCTCTTTTTAATCCTTCTTTATTTATTTCTATATCTTTCCAAGTTTTTGGTTGTTCTCCTCCACGTTGCAACTGATTATAATCTTTTCCTAATGTAGGTTTAATTATTTTAGCTCCATTCTTCATAGAACTAAGACTTCCTGGAGCAGAAGAGTTTTTATTGTTATCTACTCTAGACCACATAGCATCTTCTATTGAGCTTCCACCTGGATTTACTCCCCACCAAGAACCTTCAGGTCTATATTGTAAATTCTTTCCTTGTAGAGCTTTTTGAAATGGTTCTATTTGACCCTCAAAACCACAAGAACCTAAATAACAATTTTCTGCTTCAGAATCTCCTAAAATAGTTGCTATTTCTTGATTTGGTATACCACCTAACCTATCTCCACTATGACCAAAAAAATACATTGAATCATTTGAATTTAATCCAGAAACTTTATCTCTTATTAAATCAGGGTTATCATATATAGGAACTATATCAACATTAGAATTTGGATGTAATTTCCCATAAACTTTTTTAAGATTCTCTGCCTCTTTGTAAAACGTAGAATCCATTCTTCTAGTAATTGGGTTTAATTTGCTATCTAGAAAGTTTTTCTGATTGTCATTTATTATTTTACCATAACGTTCAGTTTCATTTTTATATTTTAAATCAAATGGTTTAGTTATCTCTCTTCTCCTATTGTTAGATGCTGTTCCAGCATTGTCCATTTTATCAGTAATCTTTTTATATTCTGGACTTTCCATAAATGAACTACGATCAAAGCCAGGTTCTTTAGCTCTTATTTCGTAGTCTGTTCTTTTTTGATTTTGTAAGTCTTTATAAACTTTATAAAGACTTTGTAGTTCTTTGTCATTTTTAATAAGTAATTGCCTTTTATCTTGAATCGCTTTTAATTTACTTTCACCAAGATTAAATTGATTTTGAAATTCTTTTAAAGTAGAAGGCATGTTTTCATTTACAGCATATGGATTGTAAAGATCATAAATTCTTTTTTCTATTGTGGGTGATTCAACAAATACTACAGCATCACCGGTTTCTCTATTAATTTGAAATTCTCTTTTAGCTTGGTCTTCTCTATTAGCTTGAGCTTGAATACGA
>JANZQE010000532.1:0-3873 GCA_038040705.1 Clostridium sp.
ATTAAAAGGACTGAGTTTAAAGCTAAGCTAAAGAACTATGAAAAGGCAGGCTATCCTATCGTTTATATGGATGAAAGGGAATTTGAGCATGAACAACTCATCCTTGTGGTTACGCCTCTATTGGCAAAACTTATATAGGCAGCCATAATCGGGAGATAAAAAAAACATTATAATGTCATTACAACTAAAATTTAGATTAAATACTTACTAATACATGTTTTATGCTGGCTTCATCAAAAATGCTATCACAGTCTATTAGATCGAATATCTCAAGGTCGCCTATGTCAATGTTACTGTTGACTTTATTTTTAGCGTACACACTATGCTTATCTGCTTTTTCATATTTGAAGTAAACCACATGGCTTTCCATCTCAAGGGTGGTATTAATAAAAGATAGAATAGGTTGCTTATGAAAGTCTTTGATATTATCAAAGACTTTCATATTACTAATCATTTTTAATACCAAATTGAGTAATTGTTGCTTATCCTACCATTAGTAGATCATAAGCCATTACGATTCTTTTAAGGTATTTTCACTAGACTCTACCTATTACTATTACTCTACCTATTACTATTACTATTACTATTACTATTACTATTACTATTACTATTTATAAAATACTAATAAATAGTTCAACACGCCCTAATTGAAAAATACATTATTACTATCTTTAGATTCCCCATTTAGCATTACACATCCATGATTTTTGATATTATGATCATTCCCATCGACAAAGTCTCCATCTAATCTGTGAGGGTAAACTACAGTATCAGGAGTAGTAACTCTAAAATTAATAGCTAATCTTCTTTTGTCGTTAGTAACATTAGCTAAAGAGTTGTGCATTATTCTGTCGGTGAATATGTATCCTTGTCCTGCTTTCATCACCATGGTACGAATTTTTGCATCTTCACTTTCAGAGTCAAATAGAGTGTCACAAGCATATCTAGAATCAAGCTCATTTATACGTTCAAAGTCTCCATTTCTCTTAAAATTATCATATGCTACTTTTCCAAAAACTGAATCTTTAAATGGAACTTTTCTTATTGGATATTGTTTCATGTGAGTCCCTTCAGCCACTTGCATAGCTCCATTTTCAATTGTGACATCATCTAAGGCTATCCAACATGAAAGATTAAATATTTCTCCATAAGTGTCATATTTAGAAAGGGGAAGCAATGCTGGCTTAAAAAGACCATATTCCTCTTCAGCAAAAAGACTTGATTGATGCCAACCTAAAGAACTATCTCCCGGTGCTTTATGAAATATAGAAGATCTCCAAATCATTAAGTTATCTCCTAATAGAGACTTTAATCTTTCAATAACTTGAGGTCTGTAAACCATTAACATCAAGCTTTTATAGTGTAAGTGCCAATCTCTATGGTTAACCCTATCGTAAATTGGAGAATAAAATTTATTATCTTCTACCATTTCATTAAAAATGCTCTTGAAATTTACTAAACCCTCTTCACTAATAATATCAAAAGGTTCTATTTAACCTTTTGAGTGAAAATTATCAATTTCTAAGCTCGATAAACTAAACTTACTTTTTTTATGCAAAACTCCTCATTATATTAATTATCGCTTAATAAAAACATCTTTACTTAGAGTAAGCACTAGTTGGTATGGATTTTCTTTTAATAATTTCTATTTATTTAAAATAAAAATATCTATTTTTTAAATATAATTCCAGCTACTTATATAATGATAATTTAAAAAAATCTATGACAGCGTTAAGTGATTTTTCAGCCATATGCTTATTATATTTAATTGGAACTAATCCTCCTTTACCACTATATGCAAATGGGTCATAAAACTCTGAATCAGCTTTATTAAGATCAAATGCATGCGTTGCTCCGTTCAAACGTATGTGTCTAGTTCTCAATTGAGACTCATAATCCATGTTTTCCACTAAATTCTTACAATCATTTGGATCGTCATATTTATCGTCAGAGCCAGATATAATCAAAAGACTGGCATTTCTTTTTAAAGTATTGAATCTATATATTGGAACTGTGTTATATGCCCAGCATACCGGATAATTAGCTGCGAAAGATTTTAAAGAATTTGTTGTTGGTGATTCTTCTGTAGCTAATAGCATAGACATTGCTCCACCCCAGGAGAAACCCAAAAGTCCAATACGGTTTTTATCCACCATATCATTTGAGTTTAGATAGTTTACTGTATCAAGAATATCTGGGGTAGTTTCATAGACGGTCTTAGGACGTGACAGACCTCCTTTCATGTTTCTGGCACTCCACATATCAATCTCGATAGTGGCAATTCCAGCTTTATTTAGTCTCTGGGAGTATAAGCTACCTCTTTCATCTATGCCTCCAGAGCCATGGGCAATGATAACAACTGGAGGAGCTTGGTTGCCTAGAATCTTTGGTATTGAAAGTTTAGCTGCTATAGGATGTAAAGTACGACCAGTATCTATACTTACATAGGTGTATTTCACTTCATAGTCAGTAACAGTTTGCTCTTTAGCTTCTAAATGCAGGGAGCTTAATATAAGTGTTAACATTAAAACAATCTTGATTCTCATTTTATTCCTATCCTATTAAAAGCCTGCTCTAGATCATTTATCAGATCGACTGGATCTTCTAACCCAATACACAACCGCAAAAAGCTATCAGTTATACCAAGACGTTGTCTTTCGTCATCACTATATTTATTATGTGTAGTAGTAGCAGAGTGGCTTATCAATGTTTTGCTGCCTCCAATATTTGTACAGTTATGTATAAATTTAAGATTATCAATAAACTCCCAGGTACAAGCTTTATCCCCTTTAATAACAAATGCGATTATAGGAGTATCTCCATTACTATTGACTAAATTTGGAATTAACTTATTTTTGATATCATCGTCTAAGGTAGAATAAATCTTACTGACTAAAGGATTTGTTTTTAACCAGTCGTAAACCACTTTAGTATTACTTTGATGACGTAACATTCTTAACTCTAAGGTGTCTAAACTATTAGCTAAAATCCAAGCGTTAAAAGGACTTAGACAATTACCTGTATGTCTTAAGTATATCTTCAAAGATTTAGTATATTCTTTTGACCCAGAAACAGTGCCACCTACACATCTACCTTGACCATCAAAAAATTTTCCAGCACTATTCAATGATAAAGTTGCTCCCAACTCTAAAGGTCTTTGAAATATAGGAGATAGTAACGTATTATCTACAACTAAGATAATATCGTTGATTTGAGTTATAGAGCTAAGTTCAGCTATATTAATTGAATGTAACAATGGATTAGTAGGAGACTCAATTAATATCATTTTCGTTTTTTCATTAATTTGACTGTTTATATTCTCAATAGTTAAATCAGTAGTTGTCACATTAATACCAAACTTTTGGATATAGTTTTTAAAAAAACTCGTAGTAGTTCCAAAAATTCCGTTCGCTAAAATCACATGATCATCTGATTTCAAGAAGCTATTTGCAATAGCTTGATAGGCAGACATTCCTGATGAAAAAGCTATCGATGCTTCAGCACCTTCTAAAACAGAAACTTTTTTCTCGAATAATTCAACATTTGGATTTGTAAATCTACTATATATATTACCTTCTTCTTTACCTGAAAACTTTTCACTTGCATCCATTGCACTGTCGAAGTTGTATGCTGAAGTCATAGCAATAGGAGGAATATGACAGTCACTGAAAGATGGTATCTTTACATGGATTAGTTCGGATATACGTTCTGACATTATTAAATTACCTTTATAATTGAAAAACTTAATCATCATGGACAGCGTATAATTTAAAGGAAGCGAACCCAGAAATTAAGCACATAAAAATTAACGAATATACATACAATTCATAATTAGCAAAAAAATCATATAATAAGCCGCCTAACCAAATTGAT
>JANZQE010000533.1:0-2932 GCA_038040705.1 Clostridium sp.
TATTGCTTATACGGTCGTACTCTCGATCAAAAATATTAACTTCTAAATATATTGCTACACTGCTAATAACCGTGACTTACTATATGAGTCTATACATAGCCACAATTGTAGTTGCACTGTTCACTTCAGAAATCAACACGACTACTGAATATGTCTATCTATCATCAGATGGGACTTATATGGACTCAAATTTTGGGTTGTATTTTTTAGGAATACTAGCAAGTAATTTAGTTTATCTCATTATCATTGCGACTATTGCTTTTACTCTTTCTACGATTAGTAGAAATACATCATTATCTTTAGGTACAACATTAGGATTATTATTTTTAGGACCAACAGCAATTTTTTATCTAGCTACTAAGACAGAAATAGCAAAATATTTATTAATGGCTAATTGGAATTTAACAAACTATTTGCCTGGAAATAATCCTTCAATAGAAGGTATGACACTTCCGTTTTCGATAATAATAAATAGTATTTACTTTATTTTGTTATTATCTATAGCGTATTATTCGTTTAGCAAAAAAGATATATTAGCTTAGAATCTATCTTGAAAGAGGAACAACATGAAAAAAATACTTTTTATAAAAAATTTTTATACCTTATTTATAGTAGCAACTATGATATCCTTTTTTATTATTTATAAAAATATAGATAATAATGGTTCTTTTATATTTCTAGTAGGGTATGGATTTTTTACTTTCTTCATGCTCATATTTATTTTTTTTATAACCCTTATAAATGCAAGGAAGTCTAAATGGGTCCATGTAAGAAAAAGTATCCTTAGATTTATTACACTATTTATAGTGTTCAGTACTTTGAATTATGCTTTTGACTTCATTAGTAGACCCGAAAAAATAGAGTTATTAAGAATTTTTTCTACTAGCTTAGGGTTATCTTTTGGTATCGCCTTCTTTGACATTACATGTTCAAAAGAACTCAAGAAGTAGATTATTTTAGATAAGTGAACTAATAGTAACAATGGTAAGTCAATCAATAGAAAAAGTTAGAATGAATTAAGCAAATAGAAAAGTGAGGTACTAAGATGAAAGGGTATAAAAAATTTCTTATTGTTTTAATGATATTGTTGGCTTTACTTATGTTTACTCCGGTAATCCTATACTTAGTTTATAGTTGATCAGGCACGTAAATTAAAGGAGCTTAAAGTGTAACTCAGAGTTAATTTTATTGAATTACGTATAGCGTTAGAATAGGGTGGATATAGATGGTTTTATTTATCTTGATAGTTATTGTTCTTTTTTTAATAAGTGTTTTCATCTTAATATACCTACCAGATTACAAAGAATATAAAACGTATTACCTTAGCAAAAAGGAACCATATGCTAAAAGAAAATCATTTATCCATATACTATTAGATTATATAGTAGATTGTATTTTTTAATGTTTTTTTTGAATAGAATTATGTATTGAATTAAAAAAGGATTCTACCAATCTATAAGTGGCAGAATTCTTTTTATTTTTAATGAATACATACGGAAAAAATCAGAATTAAACATAATAATCAGTTAGGCATTAAGTAGAATCATATGTTCGACCCTCAAACTGCATAGGATCTAAATTTTCCAATCCAAAAGTACGATTATCTATCGTACTAGCTTCTACTGAATCATTTTCATATAATGTATCCAATAAATGAAACGCCTTTATTATTTCTGATTTTGAACAAGAAAATTCAATAGCTGGTTCCCTACAGTACTTTACTATAACTGGCCATAAGTAATTTTGAGTGTCTTCGTTATAGTCAGGAAAATCATTAATCGGTGGAGCGGGCAATTTCTCATTGTCCATATAATTCAGCTTGTTTTCTATATTCAAATAAATATTCACACCTTTTATTTGGCTAAAAAGCAATTGATTTATTGATCTAAAATGCCGTTAATCAGCTATTTAAAGACAATTCAACTAGTAATAATTTCAGAGTATGTCTACCGTACTTTAAATGACAATTAAAAAATTATTTTTTTAATTTATTTCTTCTTCTGACTCTTAAAAGTTCAATTAAAGTAAGAGCTATAGCGGTATATAAGCCACTACCGATAAAATTTTTATTTGCTATATACTCTATTGAAACACCAATAAAACTAGTAGCTATCATTATTAGTATGATATGAACATACGGGCGTTTTTCTGTAAATTCTTTATATTTATTAAACATAAACTCACCTCTAACCTATATAACTACTTCCTGTAATTCAACCGTTCCAACTACAAACCCTATCCTTGAATAGTAAGAATAATTAGTTCACCTATACGACTCCTTTAGGTGCTGTTTATAAAATAATCAAACACTAAACTGAATATATTTTTCATTTAAATCCTACGATAATACCTTTTAATTAGTTAACCAACCACTAATTAAAGTAATTATGTACGTGATGATGCTCGCTAAAACGAAGAAAATTGCAGATACTATTAACCCTGCGTAGATAGACATAGTGAAAATAGAAAAAATACTAGAATCTTCGCCCGCACTAAATAGAAATGCGAGACTAAATAATATAAAAACTACAAAAGTAGCCGTTCGTATTTTACGTTTAGCAACAGAATGTATCATTCTATAAAATTCTCCTATCTTGAGACTATAAGTGAAAAGTAAAATCAACAAGTGGATCCTTTAAGAATTACTTTTAGATTATACTAAAATACTAATCTAAAGTTTAATAAGGTTTCGCTTATTTCATCCTCATTGATCCTGATAGAGCGTTTTCGAATTGTTTGACTGAATCATACTCTTTAGTAACCTTATTAATGTTTAAGTAATAATCACTTGAATAGGCAGCAAGTTTATCCTTTTTGCTAAACACGATAATATATTCGCTATTCCAGGTTATTTTGCTAACACTATCAGAAAATTTAATATAATTTTCACCATCATCATATTGAAGTATTGAAAAAGAAGCAGAAATAGAGT
>JANZQE010000534.1:0-4517 GCA_038040705.1 Clostridium sp.
CATAGTTAAGACTGCAAAAACTGTGCGCCCTGAAATGCAATTTATAATGATTTCGCAAGTGTCATCTAAAAATATGATTGAAAAAGCTTATGAAAATGGAGTTGAATTTTATATACAAAAACCAATAAATGCAGTTGAAATTGAGACTATTATAAAAAGAGTATCTGAAGCTTTAGTAACTAACCGAACTTTAAGTCAAATTCAGAAATTATTTAATAAAGATACTAACATTTTAAATAGTAATTTACTAAAACCAGAGAATGAAATACAAATAATAAAGAATATAATGTTAAGAGTTGGAATAATGGGTGAAGTGGGTAGTAAGGACATAATTGATATTACTGTATCATTAATAAGAAATAATGAAGACATAGATAAATATACATTAAGAGAATTATTCAATAAATTTACTGACAATCCAAAATCAATGGAACAAAGGATTAGAAGAACAATTTCTATAGGTATGAATAATATAGCCAATCTAGGAATAGAAGACTATATGAATGAGGTTTTTGTAGAATACTCAACTGGACTTTTTAATTTTGAACAAGTAAAAAAAGAAATGGATTATATTAGAAAAAAGAGTTCAGATAGAGGGAAAGGG
Source organism: Clostridium sp. (assembly GCA_038040705.1). Classification (GTDB taxonomy): domain Bacteria; phylum Bacillota; class Clostridia; order Clostridiales; family Clostridiaceae; genus Clostridium_AD. The sequence goes on from JANZQE010000534.1 coordinate 605, forward strand.
AACATGAAAAAGTTTATTGATGGTATGATATCCTACTGTGAAAAATAATTTTTAAATTTTCTAATTGCATTTTGAAGTCTGACGAAGTTTTTTGAAACTTCGCAATTATAATAATATTATGTCAAATTATAATAATACTATTATAATAATTTAATTATTGTAAAATGCAAAAGGAGGAAGATTATGTTTATATTAGTAAAAGGTATCGGATTGTTAATTTTCACATTATTCTTATTCTCGCTTTTTAGTTTAAAAATGCCTAAAGGTCAAAAGGCAATGTCCGGTCTTGCAAATGCAGCCGTAGCAACATTTTTAGTTGAAGCAATACATAAATACATAAGTGGGAATTTATTGAACATTAAATTTTTAGGTGAAGTAGGTGCTTCTTCTGGAAATCTTGGCGGTGTTGCTGCTGTAATATTAGTTAGTTTAAATATGGGATTAACGCCTGTATTTGCTGTAACAGCTGGTGTTGCAGTATTGGGGTATGGTATCCTTCCAGGTTTTGTAGCTGGATATGTAATCGCATTTATTGGACCAGTTTTAGAGAAGAAACTTCCAAAAGGATTAGATGTAATAGTGGGTGCTCTTTTGATTGCACCACTTGCTAGAGGGATAGCTTTCGCAGTAGATCCAATAGTAAATTCAACTTTAATTAGTATTGGAAGTATGATAACTGTGGCTGCTGTGCAGTCACCTTATGTAATGGGTTTCTTATTAGGTGGAATTATAAAAATGATATGTACATCTCCTTTAAGTTCTATGGCACTAACAGCAATGCTCGGATTACAAGGGCTTGCAATGGGTATAGCATCTATCGCCTGTGTTGGTGGGTCTTTTACAAACGGTATAATATTTAAAAGACTTAAACTGGGGGATTCAAGTAATGTAGCAGCTGTAATGCTTGAACCTTTAACACAAGCAGATATAGTAACTGCAAACGCGCTGCCTATATATTGCTCAAACTTCATTGGTGGGGGACTAGCTGGATTAAGTGCTGCTTATTTTAAAATCATAAATAATGCTCCAGGGACTGCGTCTCCTATTCCAGGATTATTGGCACCATTTGGTTTCAATGAACCTAAAGCAGTTATTTTTGCTGTGTTATTTGCTGTAAGTGGTGGAATTGCTGCTGGACTAGTTAGTTCGACTGTAATTCTTTATACTAGAAAGAAACGAAATGATAAAGTTGAAAGAGAAGCGTTAGCAGCATAAAAAACAGGTATAAGGTACCATCTGCGTGGCAAGTTTCAAATTGAATAAGTAAAGAACAAAATCTCACTGATATCAAAGGATATAGTGGGATTTTTTTTAGTTTACCCCGCTTGCAGTTAGCTTACGAAAGTTATTGCTTTTACAATTCTGTAAGGTACCTGACCCTTGGGAATGATTGTAAACTAAAAAGGGGACAATTAATGTTAATTATATGGAAGCAGTTTCAACCTCGGTCGCAAGCTTCTTTGGGAAAAATAGTGAATGATAAGGCCGCTACGACCACTCAGTGAAAATGTTCATTATATTGACATACCTATGACATTTATATCGGCTATAATTAATTCTTAGATGTAGTTAAAAAATTGAGAAGGAGAGATTAAAATGAAAAATACATCTTTAAAAATGAAAATACTAACAGGATTATTAACCGGTGTCATATATTTGTCATCTGGTAGTATAACTTTTGCAACAACTGTTACACCATTATACATTAATGGGAATGTACCTTTAACAAATGAGTTTAAACAAATTGATACTAATATACAACAGGGGTTACTAGCAAAAAATGAAAGTCTTTTAAATACTAATAATATAACGCAGGATGAGGCTAATAAAATTAAAGCTGTTTTAAATAAATCTGAATCAATGAAAAAAGTAAATATTGGAATGACCAAAACCTTAGCTAAGCAAGAACATAAGATATATAAGGATAGCGAAAAGATAAAACGTATAAATCCAATAATAACACTTTTAGATAATGGAACTATAACTGAGACTCAAGCTGAAAAAATTTTAATGAAACAAATATATCTGTACCATACAAGAATGGTTGAATCATAATTTTTCAACCATTCTTTATTAAAACTACTTAATGTGAGTTGGTTATAATTAATTTTTCCTGCAACAATTTTTATGAACCCATTTCTTATAGTCTTCTTGAAATTCTAAATCAGTATAAAAAATTATCTCTCCCGGAGAAATTGGGTTAGTACATACCTGACAAGTTGAGTTAAATTCAGCTGTCTTTGAAGTCCCTAACCATATGGGTTTATTAAGTTGTATTAACTCCTTTTCCAACTCATCCTCTGTAAATTCATTGCATACTAACTGACGTAAATAACCCGAAAAATTATTATCTCCATGTGTTAATTTAGATTTTTTTAATGCTAACCTATAAACATGCTCTGGAAGACTAATTGATATTTTTCTACTCATTATTACAAACTCCTATAGTATTAATATCTACTAATATAATATGAAAATTGCTATAGATGGTGCATGTTTTGTATCAGATATTGCTACTGCACCTTTGCGTCTCTTCACCAATCTTATGAAAACAAAAGAATATCTCCTGATTCGCCAGTATTTAAACGTTTTCACTGCCTTAAGGCCTCAAATCACACTTTTCTTATAAGTGAAAAAATGTTATTATACCTCGGTGAGACAAAATCGTCACAGTGAGTGACATTTTTGTAAGTTATAATCATATAAACCATTTTTAAAATGTAAAACATGATTATGGCTAATGAAAAATATGATCAACGGGGGTAAAATAATGACTCAATTATCTGCAAAAAAAGGAGTTAAGAATGTTCCTAAATCCACTGTAAACAAAGGACTTCTAATATTTTTATTGTTATTCTTTATAGGGGCTGCACTTATCTTGATACCTAGCATAAATCATAACGTAGCAACTAGTATTTCAGCAATTAATGCTGAAAGTAGCACAGTGAATCAAGCTGCTCTACAAAATAGTACAATTTTTGATACATTAAAATATGAGCGTTCTATTCATATTTTAGCAATGCTACTTGTTGGGTTTGGTTTCCTTATGGTTTTCATAAGAAATCACGGATATACTTCAATTACTGCAACATTTCTTGCAGTAAGTATAGCTATCCCAATGTATATGATTATAAAAAGTTTTGGTGGAGAAGAATTCGCTATGTCAACTATAAGTATTGATACACTTTTATTTGCAGAATTTGCTGCTGCAAGTTTGCTCATAGCAATTGGTGCTCCTCTAGGACGTTTGAAAATGGATCAATATATTATAATGGGATTATTATTCGTGCCAGCTTATATATTTAATGAATGGCTTATACTTGAAAGCGGTATATTTAAAGGATTTGTTGATACTGGCGGTTCAATTGTTATACATGCTTTTGGTGCATATTTTGGACTCGGAGTTGTAGCAAATACCTTTTCTAAATTTAAAGATGATGCTGTTTGTGAAAATAATCCAACCTCTAATCAACTTTGTTTAATTGGAAGTATGGTATTATGGCTTTTCTGGCCATCATTTACAAGTGCAATAGTAGCTCCAGAAAGAGTTGTCTTAACTGCAATAAACACAATTTTCGCCCTATGCGGTGCAACAATTGCAACATATATATTTTCAAAGATAATCAGAGGTAAACTAGAGATAGAAGATATAGCAAATGCTGCACTTGCTGGTGGAGTGGCAATTGGTTCTACTTGTGATATAACAACACCTGGATATGCTATGCTTATAGGAATTGCCGCTGGAGCACTTAGTGTAGTTGGCTACAGTATTATTGCACCTAAGGTACAAAAACTTATAAAGGGAACTGACACCTGTGGGATTAACAATTTACATGGAATGCCAGGAATCCTTGGAGGTGTAGTAGCAATATTTATAACTGGAAATGCTGGAATTCAGCTACTTGGAATAGTT
>JANZQE010000535.1:0-2505 GCA_038040705.1 Clostridium sp.
CTCTCCGACTATCATAAGTGATCTTGATGCAACAGTTGGGCCAGAGTCTGGAACTTTGTCAGTATCTGGGTTGCGTACTATTATTTTCTCAAATGGAATTCCTAGCTCTTTACCTGCTATTTTTGCGAAGGTTGTTTGTAGCCCTTGTCCCATATCAGTGTTTGAAGTAAGAATTTCCACAGTGCCGTCTTTATGCTTTTTAACTTTTAGTACTGCTTTTATTAAGTCTCTTTCTCCTGAGCCCGTGAATCCTGCACCATGGAATGCCAGTTGCATGCCTATTCCACGTCTGAATCTTCCAGTTTGTGGTTTGTCATAAAGTTCTTTTTTCTTCTTGTAATCACAAAGAGTATCCACTTCTTTAATCATCTTGATTAGCGGAACGTGGAAGTGAAATTTTCCATTAGTTGAAGTGTCATCTCCCTGCATTACAATATGTTCTTGTTTAAAATCTAAGCTATTTCTTCCTTCACCTTTTGCTACATGGTTCATAAAAAGATCCATGTCAAAGAATACCTGTGGTGCTCCAAATCCTCTAAAAGCGCCTTTAGGAACTGTATTTGTTTTGTTAGCTTTACCGTGAACCCTTAGATTTTCTATATTGTAAACTCCAGTAGCACATATTGTTCCACGCTGAAGTACTACAGCTGAAAGTGTTGAATATGCACCTGCATCATATATAATATCGATATCCATTGCTGTAATCTTTCCATCTTTAATAGCAGCCCTATATCTTGCAGTTGAAGGATGCCTCTTGCTAGTTGACGTAATATCTTCTCTTCTATCAAATATAACTCTTACTGGTTTTTTAGCTTTAATGCTTGCTACTGCCACCTGACATGCAAGTATTGATGGATAATCTTCCTTTCCACCGAAAGCTCCACCTGTTATATCTGTCTGAACCTGAACCTTGTCCTTTTCAAGTCCTGTTGCAAGTTTCACTGCTGTTTGAACATAATATGGGCATTGCATGGACCCTCTAACGGTAACTTTACCATCATGATAGTCTGCAATCATTCCATTAGTTTCTAGATACAATTGTTCACCATAACCTGTATTTAAAATTTCATCATACACTTTGTCCGCATTTTCAAAGCACCCATCCACATCACCTTTTTCATGACTGTAATCAAAAAACGTAACCTCTGATTTAGTCATATCAAGTACGATAGGAAGCTGCTCATAATCAACTACTATTTTTGCTACAATTTCCTCTGTAATTTTCTCATCCGGTCCTACAACCATAAGAATTGGGTCCCCAATGTATTCCACTGTGTCTATAGCAAATACTGGCATATCTTCAAGCACTATATGAACTTTGTTTTCACCAAGAACATCATCCTTGTTTACTGTAATGTTTCCTTCTGGTAGCTCTGGCAAAGTAATGTTCTTTATTTTAGCATGTGCTACTGTTGATCTCAAAAACTTGCCGTGAAGAATGCCATCTGTAGCAACATCTGCCACATATTTAGCCACACCTAATATCTTTTTTAAATGATCTTTTTTGCGAACTGAATTTCCTATATTATTCATAATATCCTCCTCGTATTAGCTAAGTTTTTAAGATATTTCTTAATTTTCTGAATAATGACATCATAAAACAACGTTATCATAGTTCGATATATGATAACGTTAACATGCATTGCTTGGTTTAATTATATAATACCTTTTTCTAGGTTTCAAATACTTCTTGAAAAGTATTTGAAAGATTACCCATGTAAGTAGGAGAGTTTCCTTCTGGAATATCATTAAATCATTTTATGTAAAGCTCATCACTATTGGTGCTATTCATTAGCTTGGTGATGTAATGTTAACGAAAAAATCCAAAGATATAAAATACAATTAATCATTGTATTTTATATCTTTGGATTTTTTGTCTTCAAAATACTTTTTAAATTGCTCCCAAGTATACTTGGTTAGCGCACTATAGAACTGATCATAATTCTCCATAAACTCTCTACCCTCATGGCTAAGTTGTGTTCGCCCTTCTTTTGCGCCGCCTCGTCTTCTTAAAACTATTTCATACCCAAGATTTTTTTCAAGTTCATTAATCATATCCCAAGCTTTGCTTAAGGATAAAGACATCCTTTTACAAGCACCATTAACAGATTCATTGTCGTCTATAAGCTCAAGAAGAAGTCTTAATCTAGAATCAAGAAAAATCTTCTCTTTCCTTATATTTATAGTTAAAGAAGGCTGAAACAAACTATCATTGTGTGAAGGTAGAAGTTCTTCAATTTCGTCCTCATCATTAATTGAGCATGTAACTCCTCTATCATTCACATTGAGCCAAGTTATAGAAGCACCCAAGGAATTAATAGCTCCCCTAAGTCCATCCTCACCATCATAGGAAAGAATACTCGGAATATGTGAACTATCCATGAGTAAAGGATGTCCACCATGCATATTGTATGATGGAATAACGATGTCCTCCTTTATTTCAATCATTTCCATCACTGTCTTATAATTAACCATAGGCACATTTACAGGTGTTAATATAACTCT
>JANZQE010000536.1:0-2507 GCA_038040705.1 Clostridium sp.
AACAATGGATTAGCAATAACGTCTGCAACTTTTAAACTTATGTTTTCGCATATCCTTAAAGTTACATAAAGCATAGAATCTAATAAATGTTTTGTAGCAATGTTAGAAGCGTTTACAGCTAGTTTTTGAATACCAACTAAAGCATCTTTATCTGGCTGGCTGCCATCTCTAGCTTCGTTTAAACCAGTTACATCTCTAATCATTTGTAAGTAATATTGATACGTACCAATAAGACTTTGTATTTTAGCTTGCCCAGAAGAAGAGCTTAATTCTTGAATAGGTATTTTACCTGCATTCATACCACCTTCCTGAGTAAGTGATCTACCTACTATAGAGCCTGTTTGAAAATACATATTTAAAGCTTCGGCCGGGTTATAGTTAGTACCATTACCTAGGTCAACTTCAGCTAAACCATCCATGTCTAAGAACACACCATCTGGTACTATTCTAGACATAACTTGTTGAAGTTTAAGATGTGTTAATTGAATCATATCAGCAAAACCAGTTATTCTACTAACTATGGATTCTATCCTACCTCTGTACATTCTAGGAGCGGATATACAATAATTCATTTCTACTTTTGTTGAGTCTGCTGTTGGCCTTGTCATATTCTCAGCCAATTCCCATTGTAACATGTAGTTATTACCTAGTACTTTTGCACCTGTATATAAAACTTCTATAGTTCTATAAACTCTTTCAAAATTATCATTAGGAGGCGGATTAAATTCATCAGTTTTTTCTAAAGCTTTTTCTAAACCTTGCTCTGTTTTTTTAATCTTAAAAACCTGATTCATGTATGTCTTATATTCAAAGTACATTACTTGAACAGTATTGCTGTCATAATTACCCCAGTTTTGTAAGTACTGAGAATTTCCAGGCATTTTTTGTATCTTTAATAATTCCTCTTCAGGTATATTAGGAAATTGCTTTTTTAATTCAGGTATAGTTATTGATTTTACTTCACCAGCGTAGTATATGTCTTCAAAGTTAGGGTCTTCTGTATATGAATAAACAATACTAGCAGGATCAACATATTCTATTTTTATTCCTTCACTAGAATCAAATCTAGTTTTTGAAGCACATATACCTAATATAGTTAAATCACTAGCTATTCGTCTTTTTATTTGATCATACTTGTTAGCGGCTAAAACATTTGATATAACTTCTTCTTCAGCTATTTCAATGCTTTGCTTATAATTCAGCTGCATGTGTAAGTCTAATTCGTCTTTATTTTCAGGTAAACCAGCAATGTCACCTGTAGACGAAAGGTCTATACCCATCTGCTGTTGCATATTTATTAAAGCAGCTTTAGTAGCTATATCTCTTTCTATTGCTCTAGAGTAATCAGTTTTAGCTTTTACAGAAAAAGGATCTTGTGCATATGTTGTTATATCGTAAGATTTATTAGACATACCGTTAACAACAATATCAACAAATTTAGATATAACTGGAACTGGTTTCCAGTCTAAATTAAGATAAGACAAATCACCATTTATAGATAATTCATCTTTATATTTTTGAATACTTTGTTCTCCTCTAGCGTACTGTCTAAGTTGATGAAAGCTATTATAACTTTGAGTGTATCTGTTCCCGGATCTACCTCCCTGAAACCATTCCTGCTCAATAGCTTGTGCAACTTGCTCACCATATTCGTAGCTTGATTTTTCTTCGTCGCTAACTACTTGGCTAGGAAATGAACTGTTACTATTAGTCTGTATTCTCATTTATTGTATCATTTTTGACGACGCGCCTTTGTTGTCGTACTTCTTTATACCTAAGTTTATACTTTTGTATTCTCTTTTAGCTGATGGTATATATCTATTCTTGTTACACGCCATTAAAGCTAATCCAGAACTTATAGATGCATCATGCTTTGTTCTATTATTTATATTAAATTTAGCCCAGTCTTCTAGCGTTCTTTGAAAATACATATTACCATACCCGTCATCAGTTTTACCAATACTTGTATTTATATATGTTTCTATAGCCGATGCGTGAGCTTGTTTTATATCTTCACTGGAGTTAGGTATTCCGCCAATATCTTTTTCTGTTACAGATAATTTATTCCAAACTTTATCTGGCCTATTCATAGAATAACCTCTATAACCTCTTCTTTTAAAATGATATAATAATCTAGGTTTATTGTTTTCACATAATAAAGGCATGCCATAAAACACACAAGCCATTAATACGTCTTCAAAAAATATCTCAGCTGTTTGAGGTCTAGCTATATATTCTAAAAAAAATTGATTAGGTGGAACATCTTCCATACTAAATTTAGTTAATCCGTGCAAAGCTCCATTAGATCCTCTACCATCTACTGTTCCTGATATATCGTAACTGTCGCAGCCAAAAGCTCCACAGTGTTCGTTTGCTGGGTATTTACTCCCATTTTTTACCATCACACGGTTTTGTAGATTAACAGGCGGAACCCAAGATATTTTAAATCTACCGTTTTTATTTGGTATAAATACAACGCTTGAATCTAGCTTACCATCTTGCCATTG
>JANZQE010000537.1:0-4167 GCA_038040705.1 Clostridium sp.
TATAGTGTTTAATTCGTAAGTTTAAACTAAAGGATAAATAGTGTAAATGCTATAAGATTGTCAATATTAAACCACTATATAGAATATAGTTAAAAAATTGTCAATTCCTTTTAGAAAGGTGGAGAAAAACTTGTTAAAAATCGTTCATTATATAAACCAATTTTATGCAGGAATAGGTGGAGAAGAAAAAGCAAATATGAAACCAGAGATTAGAGAAGGTGTCGTTGGACCTGGTATGGGACTAAATGGTTTATTAAAGAAGGGCGGCGCAGAAATAGTTGCTACTATAATTTGTGGTGACTCATACTTTGCTGAAAACATAGACGAGGCTAAAGCTGAAATAATAGAGATGGTTAAAAAATACAGTCCTGATTTATTTATGGCTGGTCCTGCTTTTAATGCAGGAAGATATGGTATTGCTTGCGGTGCCATGGCAACAGAAGTAAAAGAGCAATTAAATATACCAGTAATGTCTGGAATGTATGTAGAGAATCCAGGTGCTGATATGTATAAAAAAGATGTTTATCTAGTTTCAACTAGAAACAGCGCAGTTGGGATGAGAGATGCATTGCCTAAGATGGCATCACTGGCATTAAAACTTGTTAAAGGTGAAGAAATAGGCATGCCGTCAGAAGATAATTATATAGAAAGAGGTATTAGAAAGAATTACTTCGCTGCGCAGAGAGGTTCTAAAAGAGCAGTGGATATGCTTGTTAAGAAGCTAAAGGGAGAAGAATTTGTTACAGAATTCAAAATGCCTAGTTTCGATAGAGTTGAGCCAAATGATCCTATAGCTGACATAACTAAAGCTAAAATAGCAATAGTCACATCTGGTGGTGTAGTTCCTAAAGGAAACCCAGATCATATTGAATCATCAAGTGCTTCTAAAATATGTAAATATGATATAGAAGGAATATATGATTTAACGTCTGAAACTCATGAAACAGCACATGGTGGGCACGATCCAGTATATGCTAATGAAGATCCAGATAGAGTTATTCCAGTAGATGTGTTAAGAGATTTAGAAAAAGAAGGTAAAATAGGTTCATTACACAGATATTTCTATTCAACAGTAGGTAATGGAACAGCAGTTGCATCATCAAAGAAATTTGGTGAAGACACTGCTAGAGAATTAATTGCTGATGGCGTAGATGCAGTTATATTAACATCTACATGAGGAACTTGTACGCGTTGCGGAGCAACGCTTGTTAAAGAAATAGAAAGAGCTGGACTTCCAGTAGTTCATATGTGTACTATTACTCCGGTTTCAGTAACTGTTGGTGCTAATAGAATAATACCTACAGTAGCTATTCCTTATCCACTTGGAAATCCTGCACTAAGCAAGGAAGAAGAGTATAAAGTAAGAAGAAAATTAGTAGAAAATGCATTAGTGGCTCTACAGACACCAGTAGATGGACAAAAGATATTTGAAGATTAATTTTTACATTTTAATTTATTAATAAATTAGGGGACATCATGTTCCCTAATTATTTATGTACATAATTAATAATTGTTCTGTACGCGAAACGATAAATAAGGAGGATGAGTTATTATGAATTTTCCAGTTATAAAAAAAGCATCTTATATTTTAGTTAATACTCCAGATATGGTAATTCACAATGGAACAACACAAACAGCAGAGAGGAAGTCAAATCCTGATTCAGAGTATTTAAGAGATATGGGAAGTCATTTAAGAGGATTTGAAGAGGTGGTGGCATATGCCCCAAACCAAACATATATAGGAAATATGACTCCGGAAGAGCTGGCTTGCATGCCAAGACCTTGGTATGGCAAAAACACTGATAATGCAGATAGATTCGGTAAGTTTGGAGAAATTATGCCACAAGATGAGTTCTATGGTTTAATGAAAATCTCAGATGTTTTTGATCTTGTATTATTAGAAAATTCTTTTGCAGATAAAGTAAAAGAAAAATTGTCGAGTCACCCACTAATAGCTAGTAAAGTAGAACAAATAATTGGAGAAAGTTTAGAAAAGATAAATGATCTTGTTTTAAATAGTGGTGCAGAAGGACTATATGAAGGGACAAACATTGTAGGTTGCGTAAGACGTGCTCACGAATTTGATCCAAACCTTTCAGCTCATTTTATGTTAGAAAACTTAGCTGTTAAGGCTTCAGGAGTCTTAGCTGGACTGCATTTAGTTAATAACTTGGATATACCAATAGAAGATATCGGATATATATTTGAATGCTCCGAAGAAGCTGTGGGAGATATGAATCAAAGAGGCGGCGGCAATCTTGCTAAAGCCGTGGGTGAAGTAGTTGGACTTACTGGTGCAACTGGATCGGATATAAGAGGATTTTGTGCTGCTCCAACTCATGCAATAGTTAACGCTGCAGCTCTCGTTAAATCAGGTATATTTAAACATGTAGTAGTTGTTGCTGGTGGAGCCACTGCAAAACTCGGAATGAATGGTAAGGATCACGTTAAAAAGGGATTGGCTGTACTTGAAGATTGCCTGGGCGGATTCGCTATTCTAGTATCAGAAAATGATGGAGTTAGCCCGATACTCCGAACTGACGTAGTTGGAAGACATACTATAGGACACGGCGCTGCACCACAAGCGGTACTTGAAGCATTAGTACTTGACCCATTAACTTCTATTGGACTTAAAATTACAGATGTTGATAAGTATGCTCCAGAAATGCAAACTCCAGATATAACTGAGCCTGCAGGTGCTGGTGATGTACCAACACAAAACTATAAAATGATTGGAGCTCTCGCAGTTAAAAAAGGACAATTAGACAGAAAAGAGCTACCAGCTTTTATTAAGGCGCATGGTTACCCAGGGTTTGCTCCTACACAAGGACATATACCTTCAGGAGTACCTATTGTAGGCCATGGTATAGATCGCATTAAAGAAGGCGTTCTAAATAACTTCATGATAATTGGTAAAGGAAGTTTATTCCTTGGTAGAATGACAAACCTATTTGATGGTATTTCAATTTTAGTAGAAAAAAACACAGGAAATGTAGAAAATGGATCTGAAGTTAGCAAAGAAGAAGTTAAAGCAATGGTTTCAGACGCAATGAAAGATTTCGCTAATTATTTGATGACTAAATAGAGCAGTACCAAAGGTAATGATTAATTTGTGCTTAGAGAAGGGGTGTCGATATGAGTGAAAACGCAACTAAACAAATGATTGCTGAAGTATTTAATGATATAGCTGACGGTATAAAAAGTGGGAAATTCAAGAATAAAGTTAGAATAGGATTAACACTACTTGGATCAGAGCATGGTGTAAATGAAATGGTAAAAGCTGCAGAAATAGCTAAAAATAAGTATGATGATTTTGAAATTGTTTTGATAGGCCCAAAAGTAGAGGCAGACTTTGAAATTATAGAAGTCCAGACTGCAGAGGAAGGCCATAAAAAAATGACTGAACTCTTAGAGAATCATAATTTAAGTGGATGTGTTACTCAACACTTTGATTTTCCTATAGGAGTATCTACAATTGGGAAAATAATAACACCTGGTAAGGGGCGTGACATGATACTCGCTACCACTACCGGAACTACATCTTTAAATAGAGTAGAAGGTATGGTATGCAATGCAATTGCTGGTATTGCTACAGCTAAAGCTATAGGTATCAAAAATCCAACTCTTGGAATATTAAATTTAGATGGGGCAAGACAAGTTGAAAGAATATTAAAAGAAATACAAACTAATGGATATGATTTTAAATTTGCAGACTCTTTAAGAGCTGGTGGTGGTGCCGTTATGAGAGGGAACGATTTACTTTCTGGAACACCAGATGTTATGGTTTGTGATTCTTTAACAGGAAACATTTTAGTTAAAACTTTCTCAGCGTTCACTACAGGAGGTAACTATGAAACAGTAGGTGCGGGATATGGGCCAGGAGTTGGAGAAAATTATGATAAACTTGTGAACATAGTTTCGAGATCCTCAGGAGCACCGCTAATAGCCGAAGCTTTAAAATATTGTGCTATTTGTGCAGAAAACAATGTTCTTCTCCTTTCTAAAGATGAATTTGCGAGTGCTAATAGTGCAGGTTTAAAAGATGCTATAAATAAGGTTATTAAAAAAGTAGGAAATGTAGATAGTGAAAACGAAGTAGTTATGCCGAAGAAAGTGGTTGTTACATTTGCTATCGCTGGAATAGATATACTCGAACTTGAAGATGCA
>JANZQE010000538.1:0-3546 GCA_038040705.1 Clostridium sp.
AAAAAAACCTGATTTAGTAATACTTGATATGATTATGCCACAACTTGATGGCTTGGAAGTTTTAGATAGATTAAATGCTATGAATTTAGACCCAATGCCTCGTATAATTGTTTTATCAGCAGTTAGTAATGATAAAATAAGCGGAAGGGCAATATCACTTGGGGCTGATTATTATGTTTTAAAACCTTTTGATATGGAAGTATTTGTTGAGAGGATAAGACAGATGGTAAATAAAACTGTCTATAATAAGGAAGTGAAAAAACCACTTAATTATATTAATAATTCTGAAAATATAACAAATAATGAACAACCAGTACAAATGATCGTTCAAATAACTAATATTATTCATGATATTGGAATACCAGCTCATATAAAGGGTTATATGTATTTAAGGGAAGCAATAAATATGGTAGTAAATGATATTGAACTTTTATCATCAGTTACAAAAGAATTATACCCATCAATAGGTAAACAATTCAACACTACATCTAGTAGGGTAGAGAGAGCTATGAGACATGCAATAGATGTTGCATGGAGTAGGGGACAAATCGATACCATTAATAAAATTTTTGGTTATACTATTCGTAATGAAAAAGGCAGACCAACTAATTCAGAATTTATAGCAATGGTTGCCGATAAGTTAAGGTTAAAAAATAAAATTAGTTAGTTAATCTTTTCATTTTCAATAAATAATGAGGCTCTGCATTTTGCAGAGCCTCATTATTTTAGTTTTATATTTGAATATTAAAATCAGATTAATATTGTAAGGTTGTCTTTAGTATAAAAACAGAAATATAAGGACATAATTTAAATGCAATTACTCTGAAGGGAATGATGACCTTATGATGTTCAATAAAGTAGAAATATGTGGAGTAAATACTTCAAAATTGCCTGTATTAAAAGAAAAAGAAAAGAAAGAGTTACTATTTAGAATACAAAATGGCGAATATGAGTGTAGAGAGAAATTTATTGAAGGAAACTTAAGGCTGGTTTTAAGTGTGATAAAGCGCTTTAATAACCGAGGAGAAAACGTAGATGATTTATTTCAAGTAGGTTGTATTGGGCTAATGAAATCTATTGATAACTTTGATTTAAGTCTCAATCTTAGGTTTTCAACGTATGCAGTTCCTATGATTATTGGGGAAATAAGAAGATACCTAAGAGATAATAACTCTATAAGAGTTAGTAGATCATTGAGGGATACTGCATATAAAGCTTTACAGGTTAGAGATAAGTTAGTTAATCAAGACAATAAAGAGCCTACAGTAGCTCAAATAGCAAAAGAGCTAGAAATCCCTCGAGAAGATGTGGTATTTGCTCTAGCCGCAATCCAAGATCCGGTATCTTTATTTCAGCCGATCTATCACGATGGTGGAGACGAAATTTATGTAATGGATCAAATCAGCGACAGTAAAAACTTAGATGATAGTTGGCTTGAGAATATATCAATTAAAGAGGGAATGAAGAAATTAAACGACAGAGAAAAGTTAATCTTAAATTTAAGGTTCTTCAATGGAAGAACTCAAATGGAGGTAGCTGATGAAATAGGTATATCCCAAGCGCAGGTGTCTAGAGTTGAAAAAAATGCATTGAAGCACATGAAAAAGTATGTATAGGGTCCCTGTGGGACCCTTTTTGACCCTAAGAATTTAATAAAAAGTTTATTGGAGTGTTTATCACTGGCGCATTTGCTGGTGATTTTTTTTATTGAGAATATTAATTAAGTTCATACTAAATTTTACAAGAAATTAATTAAATTTATTTAATTTTAATTAAGAGGAATTTCGAGATTAGTGTAGAATATGTATTATTAACTTACAAATAATGGGAGTGATTAATTATGTTATATGATGCTACAAAAATAGCTAAAAAATTAAACACAAGTAAAGTAACGGTTTATGCAAAATTTAAATTGGAAGAAATTAAACCTTTGATAATCAGAAAAAATGGAAAAGCTTACGTTGATGATATTGGACTAGAAAGTATAAAACAAAGTCTAAAATATAATCAGAGCAATAAAGGAGAGGATGAAGCTGCCGCTACAATAGAAATAGAACTATTAAAAGACGACATGATAGAGACATTAAAAACGAATATTGCTTATTTGATTTCCCAATTGAATGTAAAAGATGATCAACTTTTATCTAAAGATGGACAAATTAAGGGCATAAATCAGTTGTTTGAAAACACACAAATTCTATTCAAACAAGAACAAGAGAAAAGTATAAATTTATTATCTTTGCCTGAGGTGATAAAAGAGCATGATATTGAACTGATGGAAACTTTGACAGCAACTTTAAAAAGGCAGAAAGAGATTTTTAAGAAAGAGGAGGAAAATCAAAAAAAAGGATTCTTCAATGGGTTTTTTACTAATAAAAAATAATATAAGATATACAAAGGGGACATTAATAAAATTAATGTCCCCTTTAAATGAAAAAGTAATAATTATTTTGGTTAGCAATAATAAGCCTTTATAATTTCTTAATAAATTTGTAATAATTATGATAGGTAATTTGTAATATATACCCTGTATAATCATACATAGTTAGTAATGTTTAAGGGGGGATATTAAGTGAAAAAAAGGTTTGTAAGTTTAATTGTTCTAGTTATAATAAGTATAGTAGTAATTACCAAACTAGATATAAAACTAGGTAATTCCTATGCAACTAAAGATATATATAATTTTCTAAAAAATGAAGGGAATCGAAGAGCGGTCTATGGTGCGGCCATAGATTTAAATGAAGGTAGTTCGGCAAACACTTGTGTTTATTTTATAGCTGAAGTTTTAAGGCGGAATAATTTTGATGTACCTAAGGAAACAAGTAATACGGAACAAATTATATCTATATTTACTGAAAATGGATTTAAAAAACAAAACGATTATGAGAACTTGGCCCCTGGAGATATATGTTTTACTACAGATTACAATGGAGAAACAAGTGGGTTTCCAACTCATACCTATGTATTTATGAAATGGGTAAAAGAAGGAAGCTACGATTACGCCTATATATGTGACAATCAAGCAAAAGATTATAATGATGAAGTTTATCATATTCGAAATATAAATGTTAGAACTAGATTCAATGGTTTTGATAAAGACGCGTTCTCATTTTTTATGAAAAAGGGCTAATTGTAAGATTTCCCTATTAACATGTATAATATAGGTAAGGGGTGATCATTATAAATATGCAAAACGTTTTAATTGTAGATGATGAATATGAGATAAGAGAAGCCATTGAAATATATTTAAAGAATGAGGGAATAAGAGTAATTCAGGCTGCGGATGGAATAGAAGCCTTGGAGATTCTAAAGACGGAAGAAATACATCTTATATTAATGTATATAATGATGCCAAGAATGGATGGTATTAAAGCTACTTTCAAAATTAGGGAAACTAAAAATATCCCAATAATAATGCTTTCAGCTAAATCAGAAGATACTGACAAAATATTAGGACTTAATATAGGTGCGGACGATTATATAACAAAGCCATTTAATCCTATGGAACTTATAGCTAGAGTTAAGTCTTCGCTTAGAAGATATACG
>JANZQE010000539.1:0-2548 GCA_038040705.1 Clostridium sp.
ACTTTAGTTATAAAATATATGGAGGTCAATAAATGGATAAGATAAAGCTCGGAAGAACAGATTTGATGGTGACAAGAAGTGGCTTTGGTGCATTACCTGTGCAGAGAGTTTCTTTTGAAGAGGCTAAAACTATTCTAAGGAAAGCTTATGACAATGGAATAAACTTCTTTGATACAGCAAGAGCATATTCTGATAGTGAAGAAAAAATAGGGTATTCTCTTTCAGATGTGAGAAGTGAGATCATAATTGCAACAAAAACCCATGCCAAGGACAGAAAAACTTTACTTGAGCATTTGCAGATAAGTCTTTGCAATTTAAAAACAGATTATGTAGATATTCTTCAGTTACATAACCCAGATATTCTTCCTGACCCTGAAGATCCAGAAGGTCTTTATGCTGGCCTTTTGGAAGCTAAGAAAAAAGGACTTGTTCGTTTTATAGGAATTACTAACCATAAAATAAAAAATGCAATGGATGCCACCGCATCAGGACTGTATGACACTGTACAATTCCCCTTAAGTTCTTTATCTGCTGACACTGATTTATTGTTAATTGAAGAATGTAAAAAAAGAAATGTGGGACTAATTGCAATGAAGGCTCTTTCTGGTGGTCTAATAACTAATGCTGCCTCAGCCTTTTCATTTCTAAGGCAATTTGATAATGTTGTACCAATATGGGGAATACAAAGAGAAACTGAGTTAGATGAATTTATTTCACTAGAGAAAAACCCACCACTACTTAATGAAACAATGTGGTCTATCATTAACAAGGATCGTACTGAACTTTCAGGAGATTTTTGTCGTGCTTGTGGATATTGTCTTCCATGCCCTGTTGGAATTGAAATCCCTACATCTGCACGAATGTCACTTCTTCTTAAAAGAGCTCCTTATCAAGGATTCTTAGAGGATAGCTTTAAAGAAAAGATGGAACTCATAAATAATTGCATTGACTGTGGACATTGTAAAAATCACTGTCCTTATAAGCTCGATACTCCGAGTCTTTTAAAAAAAGAATTGAAAAACTACAATGAATTTTATGCTAAACATACATAATCCAGCAAAAATAACTTTCAAGCTATCTTTAATGTTACTTAGTGGTTTATAATAATAGTGATAAATAGTTTAATATTTATAGAATGGAAGTGACATAATTATGAAGGATACTTTTTTAATTGGAGAATTAGCCAAGCTTTTTAATATAAGCACAGATACCTTAAGGCATTATGACAAAATCGATCTTTTAAAACCTAATTGTGATGTTGTAAATAAATACAGATTCTATAGTGTTCGGGATTTTTTCAAACTAAGCAGAATCCTATTTTTTAAAAATCTTGATATTTCATTACAGGATATTAAAAAATATATGAATAATAAAAATACAAATAACTTAATGACCTTATTAAAAAATAAGGAAGAGGAAATTGATGTAAAAATAAATAAGTTAGTCAATTTAAAAAACAAAATAAATACAAAACTTGAGCTACTCGGAAATATAAAACATGAGCTGAATATTGTAAATGTAAAGCGCTTGCCTCAAAGAATTGGAGTGGTTTTAGACATTAAAGATAGTACAAACGAATACGAACTTAAAGAATCAGTTAAAAAAACCGAAAAATATTTAAAGCTCAGTTCCTGGCTTATTGAAGGTCAAGTATACACTTCTCTTTCAAGAGAAAACATGACAAGTGGAAATTTTAATAAATTTAAATATTTCATTGAAATCTTGTCAACTGAAAATATAATAGAACTAGATTTGATAACGATTCCAGAAAATGAGTTTGCTTGTGTTGCTTTTTTAGGACCCTATAAAGATATTGAAAATCACTATACCGTTCTTATTGAATGGATTAAAGAAAATGGCTACGAAATATTGGGAGACTCTATCGAAAAAAATATAGTAGATTATGACTTTGCAGATTCTGAAAATGAATATGTATCTGAAATACAAATACCTATTAGAAAACTGTTATAACTAGCAGTTACATTCTTCCTAATAACATAGGATTAAAATCCTCATAGTATCGCTAATAAATTCAGGGATGGATAACAACTCTTATTCTAGAGTATGTTATCCATCCCTTATAATTTATATCTTTAAAAATAAGATTTACTTCATATAAACTTTAGTTATATATATTAAGTATTCTAAATATATTTGTTCTTTTTACTTATCTACTACGTAAAGCATCTATAGGATCCATTTTTGAAGCCTTTAAAGATGGATAGAATCCTGAAATCATACTTAATACTACGCAGAATAATAAAATTAAACCGGCATCAGAAAGGGGTAATTTAGCAACTTCCATATAAGGAGCATTTTCAGAAATACCCTGCAGAAAACTATAAACTGCCGAATTAATGACTTTAGATATACCTAAAGTAAACAGTAATCCAATGCCTGCTGATAACACACCAATAATGAATGATTCAGCAACGAAAACATTTAATATATCTCTTTTTCGTGCACCAACTGCTCTAAGGATTCCTATTTCATTTATTCTCTCAAGTACAGAAATATAAACAACAATTGATATCATTAAGGCTGCTAC
>JANZQE010000540.1:0-3256 GCA_038040705.1 Clostridium sp.
AGTACTCTAACCTATAAGGTTGTATTAAATCAAGCGGTTTAAGTGCACCATATAATCCGTATAATATTAGTAAATGTTCATTAGCAAAAGATAGCTGCTGTTGCTTTTAAATGAGGAGATTAGAAAGAGATGGAGGCATCAGAGATATATCTGATGGCTCCATCTCTTTAGATGTATATTAAAATTATATTCAATTAAAGGGGGACTTTAATTAAAAAAAAATCAATTGCTTTCTATGTACTTATAATAACAATGCTATGTGTCATTGTAGTGACAAAACTAAAGATTAATTGTAAATTAAAAAAACTGATTTTAAAATATTTACTGGGATTGAAGCTTCTCTAAAATTCAAACATTTATTTACAAGAATGGCAATCTGCATAAAGGTATTTGGGAATTAATGTAGAATTATAGTATGTGTGAAATTAAATATTTAGAGGGTGTCTATTTATAGATGACTTAATATTATTGGAGCTAATAAGAAATAAACGCTGCAGCTAAAAAGGGGATAAGCATGGAAAATATAAAAAAACATTTAGGTTTTCTTTTAGGGTTAATGCTTATGTTCAGTTTAATTGGCTGCTCAAGTACATCTGAAAATACTGTACCAACATTTGCGATTCAAGAGGAACAGAAAAACATCATACCAACAGTGACCACTCAACAAGTAGACGAAACAAAGAATATAACTATAGAAGCATCTAAACAGAAAGAAATTACAGATAGTAATGATAATAAAGCTATAACAGGTCAACTTAAAGTTCATTTTATAGACGTAGGCCAGGCAGATAGTATATTAGTACAACAAGGCAACTCAAGTATGCTTATTGATGCGGGGAATAACGGTGATGACCAAGTTGTTAAAAATTATTTAGATAGTCAAGGAGTTAAATCTCTTGATGCCGTAATTGGTACTCATGTACACGAGGACCACATTGGAAGTATGGCCTATATTATCGATTTATTTCAAGTAGGGCAAGTGTTCTTTCCAAAACAGACGTCAACTACGAATACTTTTAAAGATTTTGTAAGTTCAGTCAAGAATAAAGGATTAGAATTAACGGTGCCATCAGTAGGAAGTACATTTAAAATAGGTGATGCGACTGTTACTATATTATCACCTAATGGAGCAGACTATGAAGATGCGAATGATTACTCTATAGTTGTAAAGGTTGCTTTTGGCAATACTTCATTTCTATTAACTGGAGATGCAGAAGCTGTTTCAGAAACTCAAATGTTATCTAAAGGGCTAGATTTATCGGCAACGGTACTCAAAGTAGGACATCATGGAAGTGAATATTCTACAGGACAAAGTTTCTTAGATAAGGTAAATCCTAAATATGCTGTAATAAGCGTTGGTAAAAACAGCTATGGACATCCTACACAAGAGACTATGAGTAGACTAGAGGCTGAGAATATACCAGTTTACAGAACTGATGAAAATGGAACGGTTGTTGCTACTTCTAATGGAACTAATGTAAGCTTTAATGTGACTCCTGGTAGTTATAATGCTGCTGATTCTACAAGTGTTAGTTCAACATCTAATTCTCCAGCAATTGTTCCCGAAACAACTATTTTACCTAATACAGAACAGCAGTATATTGACGCTAATGGTGCCGGACTTATAAAAGGGAATGAAAGCTCCAAAATCTATCACTTGCCCGACGGTTCATATTATAATAGGACAAAAGCTGAATTTTGGTTTAAAACGGAAGCGGAAGCACAAGCAGCTGGATATAGAAGATCATCTAGATAGGAGTTGTATAATACATGAAAGTTATTATTGATAGGTTTGAAGGTAATTTTGCGGTATGCGAAAAGGAAGATAAGCAAATGTTAGATATTGAGAAATCTAAAATCCCTATTGTAGCTAGAGAGGGAGATGTTCTTAATATTACTAATGATGAGATAACAATAGATCTTGAAGAAACTAGGAAAAAACATAGAGAAATTGAAAAATTAACTGAAGATTTATGGAAGTAAAGAATAACTGCATGATGCCTAGGGTATAGCAAGTGAGATCCAATACTCCCGGGTTATTTGGAGGGCATAAAAGGCTAAAACTTTATGGGAAATTAAATTGCTCGTCAGCACTTATATATATACAAAAAACCGAATAAATATGCAAAAAAACTATTGCAACACTTTTGCACATATGTTATTCTAGAAATTGTGCATCGTAGTAAAGACATAATGGAGGTTTGTAAGTATGATAAATAAGTTAAAGTTTGTATTTTTATCAATTTTTGGATTCATTTTTTTTCTAATACCAATTAATATTAATGGAGAAAGTAATATTGCTATATCTCACATATTAAATTTTGTTACAGACAATATGTTTGATCCATTTATTGGTTTCACTATTATTTGTGCATGGGTTGTGTTAATTGCAACTATGCTTTTTATCTTTTATTCTTCAAAAAATGACTATGTTAATTCTGTATTCAAAGCATCACCTTTAAATGTTGTATTAAGGGTAGTTGGATCATTTTTATACCTTATGGTGATTAATAATTGGTTTCAAAACTATGAGTTTGCAGCTATGATTTTAGACGTCAATACTGGCGGCCTGATGGCAGGACCTGGTGGTCTTTTAACCACACTTTATATAACATTCTTTGTAGCTATTATTGCCCTTCCATTATTAACACATTTTGGTATGGTTGAATTTATAGGTATTTTATTAGGTCCTATAGTTAAAAAACTATTTAAAGTACCAGGCTATTCAACTATCGATGCTATTGCATCCTTTGTTGGTGATGGTACAATTGGTATTGTGGTAACGGATACCCAATATCAAAGAGGATACTATAATAGAAGAGAAGCTTATATAATTGCAACCAGTTTTTCTATTGTAGGTATAGCATTTGCTTCTGCAGTGGCTGAAGAGCTAGGGTTTGCGCATATTTTCCCGATATTTTATGGATCTATTGCGTTAGTAACTGTTATAGTGGCTTTTATTACATCTAGAATGCCACTTAAGAAATTTCCACCAACTTATTATGAAGGGGTAACTCCGAGTATAATTGAGATTCCAAAAGATAAATATGTTTTGGAGTATTCATATGAATCTGCAATAAAGCAGGCAGGAGAAGCCAAAATTGGAGAAGTAATTATTCAGTCGTTAAAAAGTATTGTTAACATATACGTTGGATTCTTACCTATTATTATGGCGGTTGGAACATTATCTTTGGTAGTGGCAGAATATACCCAGTTTTTCAATATCATTAGTGCACCACTGGTATATTTCTATACT
>JANZQE010000541.1:0-2819 GCA_038040705.1 Clostridium sp.
AACTTTCGAGCCACTACTGATCTTGATGAAGCAATTGCTTTCAGTGATCTTATTCTTATTTATGTTGCAACACCGTCTTCCGGAGGAGAAAAATTCTATGATCATGATATGCTGGGAAAAGTTCTAATGAAAATAAATCAAAGAAAAGTAGAAAACAAACACGTTGTTATTGGATGTACAGTTATTCCTGGCTACATCAGAAATGTTGGTAACTATCTACTCAAAGATTGTACCAATACATCTCTATCATATAACCCGGAGTTCATTGCTCAGGGTGATATTATTAACGGTATGTTTTACCCTGACTTTATTCTCATAGGAGAAGGGACAACAGTTGCTGGTGATAAACTCCAGCAGATGTATGAAACTCTTGCTAAAAACACACCTGTTGTACGGGAAAATGATGATTCAGTCAGACTTATCAAGCCCCCGCCTATATGTCGTATGAGTCCGTCATCTGCTGAGATTACCAAACTTTCTGTGAACTGTTTTGTAACAACAAAGATAGCATTTGCTAATATGATTGGAGATGTAGCAGATCTCGCAGAGGACGCAGATAAGTTTGCCATTCTCAACGCTGTTGGATCTGATAAGAGAATTGGTAATCGATATCTCAAGCCTGGGTATGGATTTGGAGGACCTTGTTTTCCAAGAGATAACAGAGCATTAGGTGGGTATATAGAGATGATGGGTATAAACCCGTTAATTCCTAGGGCAACCGACCAATCTAATAAATTACATACAAAGTTTCAAGCGCAACAAATTTATGATTCCGAAGGTTCATGGGTTGTAGATGGAGCTGGGTATAAAGAACCATGTAATGTTCCTATTATTGAAGAGTCACAAAAACTAGCTATTGGTAAGATACTTACAGAAAAGGGAATGGATGTTATTGTAAAAGATAAGAAACACATGTTGGACGCTGTTAAACTTGAGTATGGTGATTTATTCACATATATGGAGTGTTAAGTTCTAGAAAATTGTTTAGAACATACGAGAGCTCCTCTAGATCCACTTTAAACTCATTTAAACAAGATTAAGTAGTTGTTTAAATGAGTTTTAACGGAATAACTGTCATTGGGATTAATCCAAAGGATGGTATCGGATCTATCATGGAATATATACTAGGGGTGTTTTTCTTTGCTAAACAGCATAATTTAGAATATATACACACAGATTTAGAATATATACATCACAATAAAAATAACGATTCTGATTGGTTAGATTATTGGAATAATTATATCAAAAATATTTTCTTACCCGGTGTAAAAAGTTTATCTGACTGTAAATACAGTACTTTAAAAAAAATATCTATACGATCTATACAGTCAGATCATGAAGATCAAGTTATATACCAAATTAGACCGGATTGGTTGAAATGGCATTTAGACCAACAATTAAATAAACAGACAGATCTACGACAATTAATAGTGTCTAACTATAAAAGTAAAACAATTTTATCAGATTTTAAGGAAGGTATTAACATTGCTGTTCATGTAAGAAGATTTATGCCGGCTGATTGCGATCGCGGCGCATGGAGAGAATATTATATGCCTGGGAATAGTGCTAGCATCTTTTTTATTAACATTATTAAGAACTTAATATCTCTTTTACCAAATGCCCATATTCATATATATTCACAAGGAGAAACAAACATGTTCGAAGAGTTTCTGCAAATTAAAGGAAATGTTTATTTATATGTTGACAATTCGGCTGAGCATGATTTAGCTCATTTAGCACATGCAGATATCTTAGTAATGTCAAAAGGATCATTTTCCAGACTTGCTAATATATACTCTGATGGTATTAAATTGATACGAGGAGAACCAACAACTAAATTAAGCCCGAATAGTTTATATATACTAAAGAATGGTGAGTTATCTGTCAAACAAGTGTCTCTTATACTGGAAACAGTTTTATGATTTTAAGAAATAATTTATTGAAAATAAATGTCTGATTTTAAACTATACAAATATCCTATGAATAAAAATGTGTTTGTAACAAATGAAACAGTATTATTAACACCCAAAACTTTTTATCCTAATGGTCAAATATGGGAATTTAACGAAATAGATCTATTTTTTAGTAAGGTTCTTAGTCATCCTAACAAAGCGCCAATAATTGTTGATATTGGTGCTCAGACAGGATTGTACACGTTATTCGCGTCTTTTGTACCGGATGCATCTTTTTATTCATATGAGCCTTTTGTACCATGCTATAACGAATTGAATAAGAATATCGCATTGAACAACATAACTAATGTTAAAACATTTAATATTGCTATTTCTGATAAGACAGAGAAAAAGATGTTAAAAGTCCCTGTACATAAAGGATTGTCAACATTTGGGGACAATCCCCTTAGGTTTCAAGATTACAAGGAAGTTGAGGTTGAATGCGATACTCTAGATAATATTTTCTATGAAAAGAATATTTCAGTTGATTTTATCAAATGTGACACAGAGGGTTGGGAATATTTTGTGTTACTTGGTGGGTTAAAAACAATCGAAAAATATCATCCAGTATTACAATTAGAATATCACCATACTAATATGAGTCAATGTGGTATTAATAAACAGGACTTTGATAAATTAATCGAAAAAATAGGGTATGTGTGCACTGTAGATAGCGGAGAAGAACATATATATGAATATATGTCTAAAACATTCGAGGGATCAGATCTATGTCTAAAAAATGATAAGTTTGTTTTATCCAAATTTGATCATGTTTATATAGATGTTGGTCTATCATGGAATGCACCAAATTCTATCGAATGGTGTAAACATGTCCCAAATGCATTGGTTTTTGGTTTCGAACCGAAT
>JANZQE010000542.1:0-19939 GCA_038040705.1 Clostridium sp.
ACGTATATTTTATTGTCTGTAATCGTTTATCATATTTCCAATTAAATTTTATCATATTAGTATATTATAGTCAATCAGTATATGATTATATAATTTCAATAATAACGAAATGATTATTACATTTAGATACCTTTTATAAACCGCCTCCATCTTCTATCAATAAAAAGTCCGCGTTATTTATGGTACGGTTCCCCACTTATTATTCTAAACCCTCTATAAATCTGTTCAAGCAGCATCACTCTAAATAATTGATGTGGAAAAGTCATTTTTGAAAAGCATAATTTATAATTAGATCTTTCCAAAACTGCCTTAGATAACCCTAATGAACCGCCAATAACAAAAGCTATATTACTTTCGCCCTTTATTCCTAAATCTCTTATATAATTTGAAAGCTCCACTGAAGATATCATATCTCCCTTTAGCTCTAGCGCAATTACAAACATATTATCCTTTATGCTCTTTAGTATTGCTTCCCCTTCTTTACCCTTTATTATAATCTCTTCTTTTTCAGAAGCATTATCAGGAGTTTTCTCATCGCTTAATTCAACAATGCTCAGTTTACAGTATCTAGATAGTCTTTTTGTATATTCATCTATAGCACTTTTTAAATATTTCTCTTTTATTTTTCCTACACAAATTATAGTTATGTTCATTTTAAATCTCCTTCATCATATATATACGCCATCTGCGCTACTGTCATATTAATATTGTCATAAATATTTTATACTATTGAACCCAACATTTCAAATTTATGTACATAAAAATAAATAACATGGAGCAATGCCCCATGTTATAATCAAAATTTTTATATCACTACTATATATTCATATCTCTTTTTTCATAAAAAGTATATGTGACCCACGCAGATACAGAAATAATTATAATCGATAGTATTATAAAACTCAATTGAAATCCACCACCATACATCAAGTTTTTAGCATCAAAATATTTAAATGGTGTAAGGTATTTAAGACTTTCAAGCTTGCTGTTCATATCTACAGCTATAGATAGTATAAATGTAATTAATAGCACTGATGTCGATATTGATGTAGCCGACTTTGGTTTTTTACATATTGCAGCTATGGCTGTGCCAATAAACATAAACATAAGTTGCAAAATAAACATTCCAATCATTAAAATTACTATATCTGAACTTACGGCTTCGCCATTGCTGTATTTTCCTACTATAATGATTGAAATAGCTAATGTTATAATATTAAATATTAAAATATTCATTGTGGCTGCCAACAGTTTTGATGTTATAATTTTACTTCTTGAAATAGGTTTTACCATTAGAAACTCTGCGGTTTTATCTCGTTCTTCCTTTGAAATTATATCAGCTCCAAGCATAGTAGCATGTATCGTTGCCATAAGAACTAAGTATAAAAAGATCACTCCGTAAAAACCACTAGCCTTTGACAAATCAAACGTACCCATACCCATAATGGCTTGCATAGATTTTGGCATTTGTGACATTAGTTCATTTATAGCTTGACTATCAGATGAAAATGCAACATATTTTCCCATCCCACCAGCAATCATAAGTAGTATACCAAAAGCCCATATAATAAGACCTTTTCTATGTGCTTTCATCTCCACAGTAAATATATTCATAAATTGCCTCCTTATATTCCTTAATCATTACCTGCTGCACTGAAATATTACTTGTTACACAGCATGAATATCCTTTTTAGCAAATACAAAATAACTAGCAGTAATTGCTACAATAATAAATGCTATTTCTATTATAATAAATGGAGTGTCATAACTAGAATTTTTTATAATGTAGCTTGTGTCAAAATATTTAAAGGGAGTAATATAACGCAAAGCACCATCTCCTGTAGTAGATGCAAGCATCCCAATAAAGAAAAATGCAAATACAGTGCCCAGAGAAATAGGTATCACAGATTTAATCTTTGAAGCCATTACAGAAATTATAACCCCTAGAGATAAAAACATAAGTTGAACGAAAAACAATGTAATAGAAAGCATAAAGAATATTTTGTAACTATAGTCTGCAGTTTTTACAATGGATGCCATAACGCTAGCAACCACTAAATAGGTAGCATTAGTAATTACTAAGCATGTTACTGCAGCTATTAGCTTTGATGTCATAATTTTGCTACGAGTAACAGGTTTAGATAAAAGGAAATCTACTGTTTTCCCACTTGTTTCCTTTGATATAATTGAAGTTCCTAAATTCATAGCTTGAATTGCTCCGCAGAGTGTTATATATAAAAACACATAAGCGTAAAATCCTAAGATAGAAGACATACTATCTACAGAAAGGCCCAATGCTTTTCTTAGCGGCTCTGGAAATCCTTCCATTAATTTTTTAAATGTTTCAACTTCTTTTGAGAAAGCAGGAAACATTGATAAGAAAAGTACAACAAAAGTAGTTAAAGAGCACGTCCATATGATCGTTGATTTTCTATAAGCCTTAAGTTCATGAAGAAACATATTCATAGCTCTTAATCCTCCTTTTCATAGTAATGCATAAAAATCTCTTCAAGATCTGGCTCTTCAATCCAAAGATTAGTGATTTCTATTTCCGAAATCTTTTTCATAATAAAATTAATATTGCCTCTAAATAAAAAGTTTATTATGTTACCATTTACATCTAAATTAGTGGCTCCGTCAATATTGAAATAATTATCATCTATTTTTGATTTCACTTCAATTTTAAATTTTTTATGATTATTTTCTTGTAATGTACTGATCTTTTCAACCTTTATTATTTTCCCCTCTTTAATAATTGCAACGCGACTACACAATCTCTGAACTTCTCCCAAAATATGAGAAGACAGTAAAATTGTTGCACCATTTTTGTTCTCTTCCTCGAGGAGTTCAAAAAACTTTTGTTGCATAAGTGGGTCAAGTCCACTAGTAGGTTCATCAAGTATAATAAGTTTAGGTGAGTGTAATAGTCCTTGTACAATTCCAACTTTCTTTTTATTGCCAAAGGATAAATCATCAATTTTTTTATTTAGGTCAAGATCCATTATCTCAGCGAGTTCCACAATTCTCTCGCTACAATCTTTCTTATAAAAACTAGCTGAATACTTAAGCAAATCAATAACCTTCATATTGTCATAATAAAAAACCTCTGATGGTAGATATCCTATTTCTTTTTTTATCTCTGGTCCAAATTCCACACAGTCCTTACCAAAAATTGTAGCACTACCAGACGTCGGATAAATAAGAGATAATAGTGTTCTTATTAGTGTTGATTTACCAGCACCATTAGGTCCAATAAACCCAAAAATTTCTCCCTGCTCAACATTAAAACTTACATCTATAATTCCTCTTGCCTTTCCGTAACTTTTAGTCAAATTCTTTATTTCAATAACATTCATTTTTATACCCCCTTGATATGTTTGGTTAGTTTATAGTTAAAATACATTTCTTTAAATTAAGGTTATTTATAGAAAGAATTTTTAAATATATCTATATAAATGTCCATTTCATGAAAGATTTTCTCATAGTCTAGACCTTTAGATGCAGATGATTTTGCCTTTTGTAGTTCACTTATACCAAATCCTTCAAATGCCCACATAATAATATTAATAGCTCTACTTACATCAACTCCATCACGAAATTTTGATTTATCTATATTATTAAATACTTTACTGTAGCTACTCTCAGTAATTTTCTTCTGTCTTTCTTTTATTTCACTTTTTACCTCATTACATTCTTCAACTGTTGCCACTCCAATAAATTTAAAAATTTCAGGATATTTATGTGCTAGTTCCATTTTAATATATGCTATTTTACGTAATTGAATAAAAATGTCTCCTTCTTCGATATCAATCTTGTTAAATATTATGTCTCCTAAAAGTTCTAAAGAATAATCATATACAAATAAAAATAATTTTTTTTTGTTTTGAAAGTAATGAAATAAAATTCCCTTTGATATTCCTGCTTCTTTTACAATCTCATTTGTAGATGCTTTCTCAAAGCCTTTATTTGAAAACTCCCTAATAGCTGCCTGTAATATTCTTTCCTGTTTCTCTGGCTTTAATTTTAAAAACTTTGAAAACATATTTTTCATCTTCTTTCTTAATTTATGATTTATTAAGAATTAATATAATTGTTATTAATATTATCATAGCATTATTGACCACTTCGGTCAATAAACTTTATAT
The DNA here is from genome assembly GCA_038040705.1 of Clostridium sp. Classification (GTDB taxonomy): domain Bacteria; phylum Bacillota; class Clostridia; order Clostridiales; family Clostridiaceae; genus Clostridium_AD. Next base: position 4,146 of record JANZQE010000542.1, read on the forward strand.
ATTTTTTTTCGTGCTAATATGAAATTCAAAAAAATAAAACCTTACACAAAAGTGCAAGATTTTACTTATTATAATTATACTAAAAATTACTTTCCACAACATTTCTTGTATTTTTTTCCACTACCACAAGGGCATGAATCGTTTCTTCCAATTTTATCAGTATTGACTACTGTTTTAGAATCTTTATAATCTTTTTGAATTTCTTTTCTTTTTTCTTTTGAAAAGATTCCTTCCCATTGTGGAAGTTCATATAAATAATCTGCTTTTGCATCTAACATATTAAAATAAAGTTTTTCAAAGTCTATTATAAAATGTACTTCTGTGTCGACTTCAGTTTTTTCTAAGTCTACAGATTGCATAAGGCTATCATTTATTCCATCAGTAAATCCCATAAAATATATGTTGGATACATCGAAATGTTTTGCAAGCTCCTCCATCGTTCCCTTAAGTTCGTCTTTATGATTTGATAATAGTTTAGTATAGATACGTTTTTCAACTTCTCCATATTCTTCCCAAAACGCAGTCTCTCCTCTACGTTTAACATAATCAACCACCATATCTGTCCATTCTTTATATAAGCCCATTATCTATTCTCCTTTAAATGTAATATATTTTGTTGTATTACATTATTATAATAAAAATATCATTAGTTTTCAACACCTATGTCTAATATTCTTATATGTAATACATTATTTTTATTTTTTAATTAGAATTATTTCACTTTTGTTAAAGGGTTTGGATATATCAAAGTTCCCACCTAAAGTAACAATATTCTTATTTTCCATTGTTAGTTTAACTCTTGCTACAGATGGTAATTGAGTTAATGAAGCTTCTATGCCTTCTAGACAAATTCTTTCTTTTGTTTCTGTCATAACCATTTTAGCTTCCTTGCTCAAGTTAATATGTGCAATATTATCTTTAATAGAAAAGCTTATAAGTCTAGTTTCTTTAGGCAATATTGGTTTTAGATCACTTTGTGCTGCAGGCCCTTTAATAAGTTCTTGCATAATACTTTCACCTATAAGCTCTTCTTTATTTATCATTCTAACGTCTTTAATCATTTCTACGGTAGTATCGTCTTTAGACCCATCAAAGTAGATACCGTACTCAATGAAATCATCTTTTTCCAGAGGAAGTTTTAGGGTTTCAAGCTTTTCTTTGTTTGTCACACTTTTCATATCTTTTTTTTCACACCCCAAAAATGACACAGTAGAGATAACTAGCAATGAACATAATACTATTTGGACTTTTCTTTTCATATCTGACCTCTCCCTTTAGAACTCGATTAAATCACTTGGCATATCTCTTCTAGCTAAAATCAAGGAAATATCTCTGCCTATTTTAATTTGGTTTTCATTAAGTATATTAGCAACTGTTTGATATGCTAACTCAGGATAATTATTAGTTTTACTTAAATGCCCTAAAATAATACGCTTTTGCTTATCATTCATTATTTCTACTATGGCTTTCCCACATGCCTCATTGGATAAATGTCCCACATCACTTAATATTCTTCTTTTTAAGGGATAAGGATACGGTCCAAATTTGACCATTTCTACATCATGATTACTCTCAAGTAAAATTACATCTGCGTCTTTTATCATAGCCTTTACTTCATCAGAAAAATAACCTAAATCTGTAGCTATGCAAGCCTTCTTATTCCCACTATATAAGGCATATCCAGTGGGTGCTACTGCATCATGTGATATATTATAATTTATTATATGCATGTCCTTAATTTCTACAGTATTGTTATAAATAATTTTTATATTATCATCTTTAATATTTCCTATTTTAGTTTCCATAGCTTTCCAAGTATTTTCATTTGCATATATTGGTATATCATATCTTCTAGAAATAATTCCTGCACCCTTTATGTGGTCAGAATGTTCATGCGTTATAAAAATACCATCCACATCACTCGGATTTTGATTTATATGTTTAAGTGCACTTTCAATACTTTTTCCTGGCATACCAGCATCCACTAAAATTTTTGTGTATTCCGATGCTGCAAATACGCTATTTCCAGTACTTCCACTATATAATGGGCAAAATATCATAATTATCTCCTTTGATTTTATATTGTTATATAGTAACCCTACTTATGTCTGCCCCTATACGCTTGAATTTTTCTTCTATATTAGGATACCCTCTATCAATATGCTCAATTCCTAAAATCTCAGTAGTGCCTTCTGCTATAAGTCCTGCTATAACTAGTGCGGCTCCTGCTCTTAGGTCTGATGCCGTTACTACTGTTCCTATAAGTTTATCTACGCCTTTCACTGTAGCAATGCTTCCATTAACTTCAATATTAGCCCCCATTTTTAAAAGTTCATCCACATGTTTAAATCTAGCTTCCCATATACTTTCATTTATTATGCTTTTACCCTCTGAAACACTTAAAAGTGTATTCATAGGTTGCTGAACATCCGTTGGAAATCCTGGATAAGGAAGAGTTTTAATATTTACTGCCTTTAGCCTACCTTCGGCTTTAACCGTGACGCTGTCTCCACCTTCAATTACTTCTGCTCCCATTTCCATAAGCTTTGCAGAAATTGATTCAAGATGTTTTGGGATTACATTATTCACAGTTAATTCCCCACCACAAGCAGCGGCTGCTATCATAAATGTGCCCGCCTCTATTTGATCCGGGATTACGCTATATGTACATCCTGTTAATTCTTTTACGCCTATAATCCTTATAACATCAGTACCGGCACCTTTAACATTAGCACCCATAGAGTTTAAAAAGTTAGCTACATCAACAACGTGTGGCTCCTTTGCAGAATTCTCTAATATAGTTGTCCCTTCGGCAAGTGTAGCAGCCGTCATAACATTAATTGTTGCACCTACACTAACAACATCAAAGTAAATACTAGTTCCAATTAATCTATCCGCCTTAACATTTACAGCACCATCTTCAATAGTTACAGTTGCTCCAAGTGCCTCAAAGCCTTTTATATGCTGATCTATAGGTCTAACACCTATAGGACATCCCCCTGGCAGATCTACTTTAGCCTGTTTAAACCTAGCTAAAAGTGCACCAATAAGATAATAAGACGCTCTCATTCTTCTTACATCTTCTGTATCTGCATCTTTACTATTTATGTTTGAACTATCTATAGACACTGAATCTTTATCTCTTTTTATTTCGCAGCCTAAATCTTCTAATATTCTTTCAATACAATTCACGTCTTCTATATCAGGAATATTTTCAATGATACACTTACCCTTGCTCGCTATTATTGCCACTGGCAAAATTGCTACTGCGGCATTTTTTGCTCCACTGATTTCTACTTCACCAAAGATACGTCGACCTCCGTTAATTACCAATTTATTCATATCTGTATCATCCTCACTATATATTATATATTGTGTTACTTTTATTTTCATTTTTATTTATATTCTTTAATTATACCATACCTACATTATATTCTAACATTTATTTTAAGAATGTGAAATAGTATTATTTGGTTTTGAATAAAAATATGATAGATTTTCCTATAACAATAAAAAATCACTCGTAAAAGTACGAGTGATTTTTTGTTGTTATGATATTATAAAACTTGCACAATCTGTACATTCTGGTGTTTTAGCAACACTCTCATGTTTTGTAACCTCGATTTTGTTTAAAGTACAATAATTATCTTCTTTACAATGATGTTTACATTCATTTACCGTGCAACCTATGCTATCATTATGATTCATTAAAAAAGCACCTCCCTTTAATAACTACAAAATTATTATTAGCATAATCAAAATTAATTATGCTAATAATTAAAAAAAGTATAGATTACTTGCACTATTTGTTTTGGTTAATAAACTTCAATACATAAATTTACACTAAAAATACAAAACTCAAATATTATGTTATAATATAGTTATAATTTAGTCAAAATAATATTAGTCAATCTTGGTTATTAATTTTGTTCGGAGGAAAAATATGAAATATTTTTTAGTTGCACTATTTGATGAAGAATCTAACTCTACAATTCAAAATGTTCAAAGAGACATTTGTAGAAAATATAAACTATACAAGAGTTCCCCTAATCTGTATATACCTATAACGGCTATAACAAATCCTGATTTGGAAAAATTAGATGTAGTCGTTTCCAAAATTGTAAGTCCATATAAAAAATTTAAAGTAGATTTGAATAATAGTATTAATCTAAGCGAAAATTTCAGCCAAGTTAGCCTTAAGGTTGAAGATAAAGGTTATATTTTTCGATTAGCAAGAAATATCACAGACACTTTAGATTTACATGGCTTTAACGTTAATAAAGAGAATGACCCCATTGATCTTCATATTCTATTAGCTAATGCTAATCACATCATTAAAAAATCATCCAATGGAGGCGCAATTTCTATTGATGATAGTTTAGATAAAAATGATTTTTTTAAATTTGCAAAGGTCTCTAGGCTTGAATTATGGAAACAGATTAGTAACAAAAAAGAAATGCTAGTTAAGACATATACACTACGTAATTACTAAAATATACGAACTTATATTATGCCTATGGGGGTGGTTAAAATGATTTATTACTTAGTTGGCACATTTGATGAAGTTTCCTGTGAATATATGAAATCTATGCAAAAGAGGCTTTGCGTCAAATATAACCTATTTAATTCCTATAATAATTTACCTACGCTACATATAACACTGGAAACAATAAACAATCCAAATCTTCAGGATTTGGATATTTCTTTAACCCATATTCTGAAAGATTATAATAAGTTTCAAGTGGACATAAATGGTGTAATATGTTTTGATCCTCCATATAAATCAGTAAATTTAAATATTAAAAATAAAGGTACAATATATGAACTATCTAAAAATATAAATATTATATTAAAGTCACAAGGCTTTACTGTTAGAGAAGAAATTGAAAAATGGAATCTACATATTTCACTTGCTAACACAAATTTTGCTGATAGAGAGTGGTCTGATAATGAATATTTAAACGCTTGTAATTTGGCTAAAGATGAAGGTTTTACTCAAACTATTACACTTAATGCCATAGAACTTTGGAAACCTGTAAATAATAAGGATGAAATGGTGATTAAAAAATATTTTCTATAATTTATGCATAATTAAAAATAAAGGCGGTTCCAAATATGAATTTACAAAAATTATTTCAAATGCAAAGCACTTTAGACAATCGAATTCTAGCAGAACACAACCTAGAAGGCATGAACTTATTACATAAAAAAATACTTTCTCTTCAAGTGGAACTTGGAGAACTAGCAAATGAAACTCGTTGTTTTAAATTTTGGAGTACAAAAAAACCTTCAAGCAAAGATATAACCCTTGAAGAATATGTTGATTGTCTTCACTTTATTTTAAGCATAGGGCTTGAAAAAAACTTTACTGATATAACTTTAGATGATAAACAGAATACCTCAGAGCTATTCCAACAGTTCTTAGATATATATGTAAATATCTCAGATTTTATAATTTACTCTTCATTGGATAACTACTTGACTATTTTTAAAAATTTTTTGTGCTTAGGTGAAAATCTAGGTTTTAGTAAAGAAGATGTTCAAAATGCATATTTTCATAAAAATAATATCAACCATGAAAGACAAGATAATGGATATTAAATTACACAAGTGTCAATAACTATAATTTTAAATATTACAATACATTCTGGGTAAACTAACCTAAAGGAGTGTGATTGTAATTGGGGTTGATTTTTTCTATAATTGCAGGTATTTCAATGAGTTTTCAAGGTGTTTTTAATACAAGAGCAAGTGAAAAAATTGGACTTTGGGAAACTAACGTTTTCGTTCAAGGTACTGGTTTTATACTTACTCTGATAATACTTCTTATAGCTGGTAATGGTAATTTTAAAGCTATAAAAGAAGTGAATAAATTATATTTACTAGGAGGAATCTTAGGTGCTATAATTATATTTTCTGTTATGCAGGGTATATCAAGACTAGGAGCAACTTATTCCATTGCCACTATATTAGTTGCTCAGCTTTTAGCTGCTTGTTTAATTGATTGCTATGGAGTATTTGGTGCGCAGCAAATAAAATTCACCTTATATAAGTTTATAGGTATTGGCACAATGATTATTGGTATAGTAATATTCGAATGGAAAGGGTAATACACCCTTTCTGTTTTTTTGATAATGGGCACTATTTTTTTATATTACCTGTTGAAATTATCTACAAATATATGCATAATTATATATGTACGGTATAAACAATTTAAAATTAACTACTATTTATAGTTTCATTATATATTCAAGGAGGACCCCTTATGGATTTCAAACAAATTGAAGCCTTCACAAGCGTTGCAAAGTTTAAAAGTTTTTCTAAGGCTGCCAGTACAATTTACTTATCCCAGCCTACAATAAGCTCTCATATATCTAGCTTAGAAAAAGAATTAAATGTTCAACTTTTCGACAGAACTTCTAAAGTAGTTTACTTAACACCAGCTGGTGAATCTTTTTTAGAATATGCAATTAATTTAATAAATACTCGTAATAATGCTATTTCTAATCTCTCTAATTTTAACACGAAAGTATCTGGCAAACTAAATTTATCAGCTAGCACTACCCCTTGTAATTCATTGGTGCCAGATCTTATAAAGAAATTCAGCGGCCTCTACCCAGATGTCCGCTTTAGTATTACAGAACAAGGATCTGGTGATATAATAAAAAACATTTTAGAGCTTAACTGTGAAATTGGTATAGTTGGTACAACCATTAAAAACGAAAAAATTAAAAGTTACAAGCTTATGGAAGATAATCTCGTTCTAGTATCTAGTACTAGTCTAAATATTCCTGATGAAATAACTCTAAAGGATTTATTAAAATACAAGTTTATAATTAGGGATAAAAAATCTGCAACTAGGAGTACCCTAGTTGCAGCTCTTGAATCAAAAGGTATAAACCCTAATTTATTGAACGTATTTTGTGAAGTTAATAATTTAGATAACCTTCTTCAATTTGTAAAGCTAGGAACAGGGGTCTCTATTATTTCCGAAAAAATTTCTTTTGATTATATTGATAGCAGTAAAATAAAGATAAGTAAAATTAATGATTTACTCTTAAAAAGGAATTTATATTTAATTGTTAATTCAAAACGCACCTTAACGCCCGTTGCTAATGCTTTTTTTAGTATGTGTGAGGAAATGTTTTCATTAAAAGAATGCGAAGAATAAGGTATATATTACAATGATAATATATACTTTTCTTTTTATTAACATTTATTACAAATTTGCATATACTATAATAATGTAACAATATCTTAGGAGGCATACATGTTTTCCTTCAAAAATAAGTTAGACCCTTCCTTAAGGCACGCTATACTAAGTAAGCTGTATGAAAACTATAGGGTGATAATATACTGCAAATCTCTTGAAATCAAAACTATTAATAAAATTCAGTCTTTAAAAGGCAATATATTACGTCATATCCCCTCCATAAACTGTATTTCCGCTATTTTGACCTCTAGTGCTATAGATAGATTGCTAGAACATCCACAGGTATCATATATAATTTTTGATTCTTATGCACATTTATGTGGCAATAGTATACTATCGTCCAACGGCATCTCCTTTCAAAGTAACTACGACCTAACTGGAAAAGGCGTTGGAATTGGAATAATTGATAGCGGTGTGTATCCCCATTGTGACCTATTAAATCCAAGTAATAGAATTAAAAAATTTGTAGATAATGTTAATAATCTAAAATACCCTTATGATGATAATGGTCACGGTACCTTTGTCAGTGGTCTTATATGTGGTAGTGGGTATGGTTCAAAAGGAATGTACAGAGGCGTTGCTAAAAATAGCCATATTTATATGATTAAAGCTTTCAATAAGATCGGCAGGGGTTTTATTTCTGATATCCTGTTTTCATTAGAAACTCTAATTAATGAAAGTAATGACGTAAATATTAAGATCATTCTCCTTCCTTTTGAGACTATGGAAACAAATGAATTTATGCTTTCACTGTTTTCAAAACTCTTTGATATTGCAATATCAAAAGGCCTTGTGGTAATTGTTCCTAGCGGAAGCAATAATAGCATTAAAAGTTCAATAAGGGGTATAGCTACCCTTAGCAACTGTATAACTGTAGGTGGTTATGATAGTATAGGAACTCCAAAAATATATGAATACTCTTCCTGTGGGCCTTTTCAGAAACTTGATAAGCCAAATTTGATTGCTGCTTGTGTTGATATTTGTGCCTGCCTATCCGATACACAATTTATCTCTGAAAAAAATGGTATGAAACTTTATCCTCCTCATATCCCTAATTTATATACGAATTACACCGGAACCTCCTGCTCGGCTGCTTTTATAAGCGGAATTTGTGCTCTTTTATATGAAAATAAAAATGATTTATGTTTCAAAGATATATTGGCATTACTTAAGGTATCTTCAAACCTAATAAATTCTCCAAAATACATGCAAGGTGCTGGAATTTTAGATTTAGATAAATTACTGCCTTAAATGTTATTTACAAAAAAACATATTAATATTTTTTGAACTTTAGTTAATAATATATACAGTATAAACCATTAGGTGTATACTATAAACATTATATAATATTAATATTATAAAATAATAGTAACTATTTGAAAACGACTATTATAGTTAAAATGTAAACTATTATAGATAAACGATTCTAAGCGTATAATTTTTTTTATATTCTATAGAACTCAAGGAGGATTATTATGATAAGCGAAAGATTATTAAGTGAACTAAACAACCAGATAAACTTCGAATTTTATTCTGCACACATCTATTTAGCTATGGCAGCTTATTGCGCTGCAGAGGATTTCGATGGTTTTGCTAATTTTTTTAAAGTTCAAGCTGAAGAAGAAAAATTTCATGCAATGAAATTTTATAATTATGTAAATGAAATGAACGGAAGAGTAGTACTCGAAGGAATGCCTGACCCTCAAAACGAGTTTAAATCACTTCTTAATTCTTTTGAGATATCCTTAGCACACGAGAAGATTGTAACTAAAAGAATATATAATCTTACCGATATTGCTACAGAAGAAAGAGAACATGCTACTATAAGCTTACTAAAGTGGTTTATTGATGAACAGGTAGAGGAAGAATCTAACTTTACTAGTATTATAAAAAAACTTACAAGAATTAAAGATGACCCTTCAAGTCTTTATATGCTAGATACCGAACTTGCAGCAAGAGTTTTTGTTCCACCAGTTACTACAAAATAAAACATATTTTTTAAAGGCACATATGAGTGATCATATGTGCCTTTATATTTTTAATTTTATATACATGCATTACAGCATTACAAATTCTTTATAATCGTAAGTAAATCACTGTATATACCATAAGCCGTTTGCTGAATTTCAGGATTTTTTTCTATTATTTGTACTTCTCCCATTAAATCTGTTGTTATACTTAAAATGGAAGATGTGGCATCTATACTACTAAATGTATCATTACTACTTATATAAGCTGGATGAACTCTGCCTTTTACTATATCATCTTCAACATATCCTTCGCAAAGTAGCTTAATTTTACAATGTTTCTCTTTAGCGATTTTTACTTCTTCTAAAGTGATATGTGATATCCCTTGTCTATCTATTTGTGTAGGCTTTATATTTGTATTCATCAACACATTTAGTAAAGTCGCGGTTTTTGCCGCTGCATCCCATCCATCAATATCCAATGAAGGATCAGCTTCTGCGAAGCCTCTTCTTTTAGCTTCATTAATAGCTTTATCATAACTAATACCATTTTCCATTTCTTCCAAAATAAAATTAGTAGTAGAATTTAGTATCCCTTTAAAGGCTAAAACCTTGCAGCCTGGTAGTGTGTATTTAACAAAATTAAAGATAGGCGTACCATCCATTACAGTAGTTTCATACAAAAACTGAAGACCTTTCTCTTTTGAATTGTAACAAAGCTCTTGATATTTAAAAGCTATAGGCCCTTTATTTCCTGTTATAACATGCATACCCATATCAAAAGCAGCTTCTATATGATTTATTGCTGGCTGCCCATCATAAATAGACAAGGTGCTTAGTTCAACTAATAGATTAGCACTACAACTTCTAATAACCTGTAGAGTTTCCATAGTCACAGTATCTTCTGCACTTGGATCAAATCTTCCGGTGCTTTTCACCTCTCTAAGGGCTTTTGTAAGATCTATGCCAATAGAGTTAATAATCGAACCTTTTGACCTCCCTGCAATAGCTGTGACTCTAATTTCGTATCCTGTATCCTCTTTGATCTCTGAATTTTTAGTTATTAACATTCTACAGAATTCCTGTGCTGCATTCCCAAATCCAACTAAACATATATTTATTTCATTGTTATGCATTTGAATCACATCCCTTTTGCATATGAATTAACAGCCTTTGCTATGCATTTTAAATTATAACAATTCTCTTCTAACTAAATCTAAAAGTTGCATAGTTGCCCTTTCACGTATTTTCTGCCTATCTCCAGATAATTTAAGCATTTTAGTTTTAATTTCTCCATTTATACATAAACCAACGTATACTAGCCCCACTGGTTTTTCTTCACTTCCACCACCTGGGCCCGCAATTCCTGTAGTTGAAATCCCAATACTTACACCTGCAGTTCTCGCTATACCTTGTGCCATCTCTGCCGCTACTTCACTGCTTACCGCACCGTATTTATCTAAGGTTTCCTTCTTTACTCCGAGTCTACTGATTTTAGCCTCATTTGTATAAGTCACAACGCCTTCCATGAACACAGAAGATATCCCTGGATAGTTTATAAGTCTACTAGCTATCATTCCTCCTGTGCAGGACTCAGCCGTGGCTATAGTCAAGTTTTTATTCACTAGCATTTCAGAAAGTACATTTTCTAGTGTGGTATTTCCTTCACCATAAATATTACTACCTAATCTACTACGTATTTTTGTTTCCATAGGTTCCATAAGTTTTATGCCTTCATCATAAGTGTTAGCCTTTGCTGTAATTCTAAAAATCATTTCTCCATCTTTAGCATAGGGCGCCACTGTTGGGTTTGTTTGATTATCTAATATATCTTCTATCATTTCTTCAGCTTTGCTCTCTCCTACTCCAATAACTCTAAGAACCTTTGAAACTAATACCCCTTGCTGAAACTTCTCCAGGTAAGGAACAACTGACTCCTCAAACATAGGCTTCATTTCTCTAGGTGGTCCAGGCAAAAGTGCAACCGTCTTTCCGCTTTCTTCTATTATACATCCTGGTGCTGTACCATTATTATTAGGAAGTATTATTGCATCTACTGGAAAATATGTCTGTTTCACATTGTTTTTAGACATTGGTCTATTCATATCCTTAAAATGACCCTCTAAAATTTTTAGAGAAGGTTCATGAACCACGCCCTTCTTGTTAAAATATTCAAATGTTACTTCCTTTGTTAAATCATCCTTTGTAGGTCCAAGTCCCCCTGTAGTAATAACTAAGTCAGCTCTGCTAAAAGCAAGTGTATATGCTTCTAAAAGTCTTTCTCTATTATCTCCAACTACCGACTGATGGTAAACTGCTATTCCTAAATCTGCTAGCCTTTTCGCAATATATTGTGCATTTGTATTGACTATATCACCAAGTAATATTTCCGTTCCTACTGCTAATATTTCTGCTTTCATAATTTCCTCCTCCTTGGTGCCACCCCTTTTTAAAGTGGCTACCCGCGTGGCAAGTATCATCTAAATTTTTATATTTAATATATTTAGATTTGAATCTTTATAATTCTTTCGTTAGTTTTACGAATAATTTCTTCTGGATACCCCATAAATTCAAGTACCTTTATTGCATTTCTAGTAGATGATACCCCTTTTCTTATTTTATAATCAAAATCTAATCCTTTTTCCCCTACACTCTCAGTAAAATAATAGCATTCATACAAATCTCCTACCATATTAGTAATTTCAAGATCATGCGTAGCCACTACTACTAAGGCGTTGTGCTTAGACAAATAAGCTAAAATCTCAGCAGAAGCATTTACTCTCTCAACAGGATTAGTTCCCCTAAAAATTTCATCAATGAGGCATAGGTTTGTTACATTCTCATCACAAGTATTAATTATTCTAAATAGTGCCTCTGCTTCACTTAAATAATAACTTTTTCCACTAGTTACATTATCGCTTACAGTCATGGAGGACACTATATTAAAATATCCACCTTCATAGCTTGTAGCAAGACAGGTAAAAATTGTTTGAGCAAATAATGCATTTAAACCTACAGCCCTTAAAAAAGTGGATTTGCCTGACATGTTCGAACCAGTTATAATAACACCTTTTTCTATAGTTAATGAATTACCTACAGCAACTTCTATCAACGGATGTTTAATATTTTCACCTTTTACATATTTAAGTCCTTTTGTTAATTTAGGCTCTGTATATTCTAAAAGTCCATCTCTATAAGAAGCTACTGATATTAACGCATCAATTTCCCCTAGAATTAAATAAATATCTCTTACATCTTCACTGTGAGCCTTAACCTCATCTATTATTCTATAAAACCCTCTTGCCTCTAGTAAAAAGATTATATTAATGTACTCATAAAGCACATCTACACCCTCTATTCTTCCTATTTTAACAGAGGCATTTTTTTTAGTTATTATCTTACAAATGTTTGCCTTTTGTTTAAGTTTCGAAGTATATTCTTTTATACCTTCATCCTCAATTTTTCCCATAACTTCAGCAAAGGCTATAATCCTCCCTAAGTATCCCATAGCTTTAATTTCTGTACCAATTTTATTTTTAATTTTAGTACTAATATAGATATTAACCGAAAATATTGCAAATATAAAAATAAGTGCCTTAGATATACCCATCAATGCTATTGAAAATATAGATCCAACCGCTAGTATTGTTAAAACATTTAGAAATGGCTTAATGGATGTTTTATAGGGAATTTCATTCCATAAAAAAGACGTTATTGTGTTATTATTCTGTCTTCCCATCTTTAATAAACCAGTTTGTATTTTTTCTCTTATTTCCTTATGTTCTTGAAAAAATCTTATAGTCTTATTCCTATTAATTAATTTTCCTTCATTTAAAATTGGATTTCTCAAAATATGATATAAATACTGCTCCCCTGGTGAGGATAGAGTTCTATCCATCTTCTCAAAAACCTCTTCCATATTTAAATCTAGATAAGTTTGATCATCAACATATATCTCTCCTGGAGATTTATATTTTAATACATCAAATAATAATTTTATATCTTCAAATTTCCTATCTCGCTTATTCTCCTTACCGTAGTTCTCTCTAATTTGTTGCAAGTTTTGATAAAACATTACTCTATTTCTTGCTGCTAGGCCTAGTACTATAAATATTATAGAAATAATTACTCCCCAAAAATATACTTTACTTACGTTTTTGCCTAAAAGTAATGATATATAGGCTGTAATCCCCGCCATAACCATACTTATTATAAATAAGTTTTTAAATTTTTTAACCTTGCCCATTTATCTTATCCCCTTAAGAGTCTCATAACATATACTAATATCCTTTTTTTAAATCCACTACATTTACTAACTCTTCCCCTTGTACATATTTTTTCATATTCTCATATATAAGGTTAAATCTTCTATGGTTCCTCATCTCTGAAATCCAGGAATTATGAGAAGTTAATATGACATTACTTAAATCCCATAAGGGGCTCAGTTCTTTTAATGGTTCTTCTTCGTATACATCTAAAGCGGCTCCCGCTAGTTTGCCATTTTTTAAATTTTCAATTAAAGATATCTCATCCACAATGCTGCCCCTAGCTACATTTATAAAATGAGCTCCATCTTTCATAACTTTAAACATGTCCTCATTAATTAAGTGGTGTGTAGCTTTAGTATAAGGTATTGTACACACAACCACATCACATATTTCAAGCATTTTGGCAAGCTCTTCCATAACATAACATTTATTAAAGTATTCAACATCCCTCCCCTTTGTATTTACACCTAATATGTTTACTCCAAACCCTTGAAATCTTTTAGCTGCCTCAACTGCTATAGTACCTGTTCCAATAAATCCTATAGTTTTACCATATAACTCAAGAATACTCGTTTCCATTTTCCATTTTCTATTAACTTGATTTTCATATAGCTTCTTACTACTTTTAAATAGTTCTAAGGTTTTTAATACAATCCATTCCCCCATAGGTATACTGTAGCCACCTTTATTATTTGTAATTATAATAGAAGTTTTTTCAACATATTCTACTGGCAGTTGGTCAATGCCTATGCTAGATAATTGAATCCATTTCAGCTTTTTCATTTTCTCTATTTCTAGAGTTTTAAATGGAGCATAGCAAACTAAAACCTCTACGTCCGCTAAGTCTTCGCTATAAATTAAATCTGATTCTTTAACTACTTTTATATCATATCCAAAAGTTTCTATATCTTTCATCTTTTCTCCACCATAATTGTATGTAAAAAGCGCTTTAATTGCCATATAGAGCTTGCCTCCTTTTCTTTTGAAAAAAAGGTGCCGTAAGGCACCTTTTATTTGAATATATTTACTAAATCAGTGAATATATCTTTATTATCTTTAAGTTTAGTTTCATTTCCAAGCACACAATAGTAGTCTTCTTTTGTAACCTCTTTTAATAATTTACTAAAAGAATTAATATCTTCTGATGTTGTGCTTAATACTTCTTCTCTTTCCTTTTGTCGTTGCGACTCTGAAATACCTCTTATATAATATCCTGTAGCCCTTTCACCCTTCATAGAAGGTGTTAATGGCGAATCAAGATCACTTATTGTTCCTATAATATATTTAGTCATTTCTCTTTCTGAGGCCTTAAATCCTGCTATATAATCATATATTTCGTCGTAAGCCTTTAAAGTCTCCTTAAGGTCTGGATCTCGATAAGATACAAAAACCATGTTACCAGTTCTAGTTATGTTAGCAAAACAACCATAGGCTCCACCTTGCACACGTACCTTATTCCACAAATAGTCTAGACTCGCTATAGTTTTTAGTACTAGCATCTTACCTGAATAAGAATAGCCCTTTTTAATGAAATTATATCCTTTTGCTACATACTGAACATCTGATGAAGTTAATAACCCTTCATTATTTTTGCTAAGCGTAAAGTCATACTCAGCATCCGGTAGTTTTTCCTTACCTAATACCTTTATAATTTTAGGTAGTTCTGCTGAAAAAGCAGTATATATATCCTCTTCCCCTGTAACACTTATTAAAAGATTATTCACATTGAATATAAGCTTTGATACCTTATTTAAATTTTTAATGATTTCTTCTGCCTTATTATCAAAATCTCTCTCAATTTCATCAATAAATTTATAAAAAGATATTCCTGAAATCTTTTCTATATAAGCAGAAGCAGGTGCGAAATAAGAAGTAAGTCTTCCTGCCGCTGTTATATGTCCTCTATCAACAATTTTCATTTCCTGCCTTGATTTTAATTGTTGAATAAGTTCTTTAAGTCTTTTCTTTTCATCAAATTTAGTAGTACTAATTATTTCTGCCACAATATCAAACAGTTTTGGAATACTTGTTTCTAAAGCTTTAGTCTTTACTACTACCTTAGGACTGTATTTTTCATAATTTCCATTTTCACCATATACTTCTGTGGCAAAATGAATTCCACCTGTATGAATATTAATTTCATTAGAAAGGTCTGCATAATTATTATTCTTCGTACTTACCCTTCCTAGCATGGTTGTTAGTAATGTCACATATGGCAGTAGCTCCGTATCTACTTTTTTAGCGTCAAATAATATATTTATATAAGCAATTTTATTAGTAAAAATATTATGAGATAATACTTTTACTCCTTGTTCTTCACTTTCCTTCAAAGGTAAATGTTCTACT
>JANZQE010000543.1:0-2745 GCA_038040705.1 Clostridium sp.
TGAAGATGATGATTTTAATAATGTACTTTTATATTACAAAAATCATTTAGAAGACACGAGTTTTTCTGTGCCTATAATGGCATTACGAGCTATATCTAGATTAAAAGCATTATTTAATGATGATATAATTTTAATTTCCGCTGATAAAGGTTATAAAAATGAAAAAGAAGTGCTTGAAAATTCTCATCCGTTTTTATCAAAACACGGCTGTATTTCTATGACGGTTAACTTTCATTCGTTGGAACAATATTTCAAAAACATTGGTGGAAAAGCCATACATAGCATCTATGATCATGAAAATATAAACATGTCATTATTCTTATTAAGTAATAGCTCTCATGATTTTATAGAAACTACAATGGCCTATAATGAAATTGTTGAAAATATAGGGCCAGATGATTTTTATATTTTAAAAAAAGCAGTTGTACCTCTAAGCGAATCTTTAGAAACAAAACAGATACTAACATTTCTTCGCTTTACTGTTTGGGATGCAAGAACATTTCAAGAAGTCTATAACATATTGACTGAAAGAATGGATACTGAGGAAGATTTCCCGGTAGAGGAACTAGTTATAGTAATGAATAAAGTTTGGGACCATTATTTTCCTATAGGTGAAGAGGGGGATTTAGCATACTATATAGGCTTATTGTTTAGTTATATTGGTTATGATAATGATGCCCTAAGATTTTTCGAATATTCACTTGGACTATATGGTGCTAATGCTGAAATTTATTATAAAATCGCGGTTTGTTTTTACAATTCAAGCCAAATTCAAAAAGCTCTAGAGTTTGCAGAAAAATCACTGGAATTAGATCCGAATTTCGATGAGTGTAGAACATTAAAAACTTTGATTAAAGGGTAAAGTTATTTATTTACCACTTTATTTAAAAATTTCCCAAAGCTTGTGGCTATAAATTTGTTAAAGATGTTTGTTTTGCATTTAAAATAATATACATCAGCAAACCATCCTTTTTCACTCCAATACTCGGTGTCCAGGCCTACTAGTTTATAGGCAAGTACTTTTTGAACTTGAAAATTTATTAGGGAATTTAATGAGGGCTTATAATTTTCTTTGCTTATACTAAGATGTTTAATAAAATTCTCGCATTCACTTTGCGAGATTTTATTATTTATTGTTCGAATATTTCTACCTATTTTATCAGCATTGAAGCCACCCCATTGAACTACAATTTTTTGCAAGTATTTTAAAGTGGATTTAAGACCAGAACCTTTGGTTGTGGATATTACAAGAACAGGTTTGCCGTAAATTTGAGGGCGATGAAACCAGCTGCAGGTTCTGTCAACAAATGTCTTTAGCTTTCCAGATACATTTTCCATATAAACTGGCGAAGTTAAAATTAGTCCATCACATAATCTGATTTTCTCCATTATATTTTCTACCTGATCATCTAATACGCATCCGCCTTTAACCAAACAATGCTCACAACCAATACAAGTTTTAATATCATAATCAAAGAGATTTATAATTTCTAAATTAATATTGTGGCTTTTCAATAGTTCACTAACCTGAGCAATTAGACCGTAAGTATTCATTTTTCTACTACTTGAATTTATTGCTACTACTTTTAACATATAATGAACCATCCCTCTCATTTTAACTACAGAACTAGGTTAGATTAATCTTTCATTTCTTTAATCTCATCTAGCATTAATATATTCAATCTATTTATTTCTTTTCTTTTTTTCATTCTTTCTTTTATCACTTTACTCCTATAATCTATTTCGATTGATTCAACTTCTGATTTCATTGAATCGCAAATTTCATATATCTTTTTAAACTGTATTGCTGTTTGCTCAAACTCTTCATCGAAATTAACTATATCTTTATTCTCATAAACCATCTTAATTGATTCTAATTGATATCTTATTGTTGTAGAAAATTGTATAAGAAGTTCATCCGATTTAACTTTAAAAAGATATAATAATAATTCTGTGTAAATTCTATAAAGAGTGTCATTATCAAAAATATCTAGATTAACTTTACTGTAACCTAAACTAACTTTCAAATCTATGTGAAGTAGTTTCCTTATTGTATTAGTATAACTTTCTGAAGCATGTAATCCATAAAGTGTTGTGCTATTTTCTACCTTTTTAAAGAATTTATTTATTTCTTCAAAACTTACAAATAGTCTTATTTCACTATCTATTCTTATTAATCTAACCTGCTTTGTATCTTTAGAAATGTCTCCATTACTTAAAAATAACTTGCCCTCTGTAGCGCCTCTTATATTACTTACACACATCCACGTTTCAGACAATTAGAAATCACCTCCTAGATTTGTATTTTATAATTTTATGATTTTATATATATATATGTATTATAACTTGTATCGTTATTTATTATCAATATATATGTTCGTTATTTTTCTGATAAATAATTACCCCAAAAATATAAAACAAGACCAATAATAAGAACTATAAATATATTTAATCTAAATAATAATATTTCTCCTAAAAATAGGTAACAAGCAAAAGGTATACTAATCCATAGACAGGCTATTCCCCAAAGTTTAAAAAACATTTTTATTTTGCCACCCTTAACAGGTTTCTGAAAACAAGTTTTTTTTGCATAAGAGAAAATACAAATGATCATAAGACCTACAAGTAAAAACTGAAAAATCGTTCCCAAATATAAGTTTAGATTAAATGCAAAATTTCCAAACCCATATTCTATAATAACAGCTAAATTTTGTCCAATATAATTAAAGATTGATAGTATGATTA
>JANZQE010000544.1:0-5210 GCA_038040705.1 Clostridium sp.
TTGGCGCAATGATTGGATGGGGTTGGGTAATATTAACGGGGTCATGGATACAAGAAGCAGGCACATTAGGGGCAATGATAGCGTTTGGAATTGGTGGAACTATGATAGTTTTTGTAGGATTAGCTTATGCGGAGCTCACAGCTGCCCTACCTAAGTCTGGTGGCGCGGCAGTATTCAGTCACAAGGCGATGGGTGCAAACGGATCTTTTATATGTACTTGGGCACTGATACTCGGATATGTAGGTGTTGTTTCTTTTGAAGCCTGTGCGCTTCCTACTGTAGTAGAGTATCTAGCACCTGGCTTTTTAGTGGGACACTTGTACACTATAGCAGGCTTTGATGTATATGCTAGTTGGGTTGGCGTAGGTGCTATAGTCTCAATTATCATTACAATGATAAACTACCGCGGGACAAAAGACTCAGCTTTTCTACAAAAGATTCTAGTTGCAATTATTGCTATAGCTGGTATTGCATTAATGGTTAGTGCTCCGATAAGTGGTAATGTATCTAATACTATGCCTCTTATAAGAAAAGGATGGAATGGTATATTAGCTGTTACTATTGCAACACCATTTATGTTTATAGGGTTTGATGTAATTCCTCAAACGGCGGCGGAAATCAATCTGCCATTTAATAAGATTGGTAAAACTCTCATGTTATCTATTTTTATGGCAGTATCATGGTATGTATTAATAATTTTTGCAGTAGGCTATTTAATGACTGATCAACAAATATCGTCTTCAGCACTTGTAACAGCAGATGCAATGAAAATAGGATTTGGTGGTAGTGATTTAGCTGCTAAAATTTTAATTGTTGCAGGTTTAGCAGGAATTGTTTCAAGTTGGAATGCGTTTCTTATGGGAGGAAGCCGTGCAATGTATGCGTTAGCACAAAATAAAATGCTTCCAGGATTCCTAGGTAAGTTACATCCAAAGTATAATACTCCATCAAATGCAATTCTTCTAATTGGAGGCATCGCAACTATTGCACCTTTCTTTGGAAAGAGCATGATGGGATGGTTGGTTAATGCAGGCAGTTTCGGAATCGTTTTAGCTTATGTAATGGTATCTATATCATTCGTAATTATAAGGAAGAAATATCCTGATATGGAGAGACCATATAAAGTTAAAAATCACAAATTCGTAGGAAATATGGCTGTAATTTTGACGGTGTTGATGCTTATAGCATATATACCTGGTATGATTTCTGTTGAATGGGTAATTGTAGGAGCGTGGGCACTATTAGGTATTGTGTTTTATTCCTTGGCAAAGAAAAAATATTCTGATTTTGGTATCGATGTATCTCTTTAATAATAATTCAAGCGAAAGTTTTAAAATAAACTATAAATATAATATATAGGGGGAAAAGTAAAATGAAATTAAAAGATTATAATTTAAGAAAAGAAGACGTCAAGGCGATGACAAACAAGTATATGATAGAAACTTATGAAAGATTTGATTTTGTTGCAGAAAGAGCAAAGGGTATGTATGTATATGATGAAAACGGAACTGCATATCTAGACTTCTATGGAGGTATTGCTGTAAATAGTGTTGGTAGTTGCAATGAAAAAGTAGTAGCCGCTGTCCATGATCAGGTTGACGATATAATGCATACTTTTGCCTATCCTTATGGAGTACCTCAAGCATTGCTTGCAAAATTAATTTGTGAAACTGTAGGTATGGATAAAATTTACTATCAAAATTCAGGGACTGAAGCAAATGAGGCTATGATTAAAATGGCAAGAAAATATGGAACAGATAATTACGGTGCTAATAAATATCATATTATTTCAGCGAAAAATGGTTTCCATGGTAGAACTTATGGTGCACTATCAGCAACAGGTCAAACAGACAATGCCTTACAGATGGGATTTAAGCCAATGCTACCTGGATTTTCATATGCTGATTTTAATAATGTAGAATCATTTAGAGAAAAAATAACGGATGATACAATTGGAATTATGCTTGAGTTAGTTCAAGCTGAAGGTGGAGTTATACCTGGAACAATGGAATTTGTGCAGGGAATTAGGAAACTTTGTGATGAAAAAGGTTTACTACTACTTGTTGATGAAATTCAAACTGGCTGGTGTAGAACTGGTAAAGTAATGTCATTTATGCATTATAATATTAAGCCTGATATATTTACAATGGCAAAAGCAATGGGTGGCGGTCTGCCAATTTCAGCTATATGTACTACAAATGAAATTGCAAAAACATTTTCAATGGGATCACACGGAACTACTTTTGGTGGAAATTCAGTTTGCTGCGCTGCATCTTTTGCTTCAATTAATGAATTGCTTGATAGAAAGTTAGCAGACAATGCAGCTGAAGTTGGAAGTTACTTTATGAATAAATTAAAAGGACTTCCTCATGTGAAAGATGTTAGGGGAAAAGGTTTATTAATTGGTGTTGAATTCGAATCACCTATTGGTTTAGATGTTAAGCACAACTGTATTGATAGAAAACTACTTGTTACATTAATTGGGAAAAGCCTAATTAGAATGGTTCCGCCATTAATTTTAACAAGTGAAGATTGTGATAAAGCTTATGACATATTAAAAGATTCAATTGAAGCTGCTTTGATAAAAGAAATTGCAGACTCAGAAGTTGCTTCAGCTAAATAGAAATAGAACAATTTCTTTTATAAAACTTAAGTTAAAAACTCTGAGAGTAATATCTCAGAGTTTTACTTTTCTTATCCATTAGTTAGATATACAAAGAAAACTTATATTTTTTAAAGGATTTGTATAGTTACTATAGAAATATAATTATGTAATTAATTTTAGGAGATGGTAATGTTGGTTTTTAATAATGCAGCAAAAAACTAAAGGTGCAGGAGGTAGAAGAAAATGTGCAGTGATTTACCGATTAAGAAAATATCATCTGTTAAAATAAAATCAGAGAGGGCAAGAGCTATAGTATTACTTGTAATAACAGCAATACTATGGAGTTTGGGCGGAGTTCTTATAAAGTCAATAGTGTGGAATCCTGTGGCTATTGCAGGAATGAGAAGTGCTATAGCATCTATTGTGCTACTAATAGTGATAAAAAAACCTAAGATAACTTGGTCTTTCCCACAGATAGGTGGGGCACTAGCCTATTCTGGTACAGTGATATTATTTGTTATGGCAAATAAAACTACTACAGCTGCCAATGCAATACTGCTTCAATATACAGCGCCTATATATGTTGCACTCTTTGGGGCTTGGTTTTTAAAAGAAAAAACAAAACTATTTGATTGGGTTATAATCTTCACAGTTTTGGGTGGTATGGCTTTATTTTTCCTAGACCATCTTAGCATGAATGGGATAATAGGTAATATACTTGCAACTGGAAGTGGAGTATCCTTCGGATTTCTTGTGATTTTTATGAGGATGCAAAAGGATGGATCACCTTTAGAATCAGTACTTATGGGGAATATTCTTACTGCGTTAATCGGAATTCCATTTATGTTTGGTTCTGCGCTTACTCCTAAGGGGTGGGTTATTTTGCTGATAATGGGAATAGCACAGCTTGGGATTCCTTACATCTTATACTCAATGGCTATAAAGCATGTGACAGCGCTAGAGGCAGTCTTAATTCCAATAATTGAGCCTATATTAAATCCTGTATGGGTATTTCTTATGTTAGGTGAAATACCAGGTCCGTGGGCAATTGTAGGTGGAACTATAGTGGTTACTGCTGTTACATTAAGATGCGTTTTACCTACACTTAGGGCTAAGGCAGGCATAGTTATTAGCGAGGATAATCAACAAAATATATCATAAAAGCTCTTAAATAGAATATACTATATTAACCCAATTTTATACTTGTTTTCTAAAAGGAAAATTAGTATAATCATATTAATATGTAGTACATTAAACATGTTAAATAATACCGATAAAGGACTGATTATATAATGGATGAGAATAGTAAACTTTTTGAACAGCTGCCTAAAGGATGTATTTCGGAAATTATTATAGGGCGGATTACAGATGCGCTTATTAATGGAGAATTAAAACCCGGTGATAAAATTCCAACGGAGGCTGAATTCAGCGAGAAGTTGGGCATCTGCAGAAATTCCGTGAGAGAAGCCGTTAAAGTTTTATGCGCTTTCGGTGTTTTGGAAATTAAACGCTCAGAGGGGACATTTGTTGTTGAAAAATTCAGTCAGACACTTCTCAATCCTATAGTGTATGGCATAATTCTGGAGAATAAATCATTTCAAGATCTTTTGGAGTTTAAATTGACTTCTTTAAATTCCGTTTTATATCTTGCAATAAAAAAGGCAACCGATGAAGATATTATCCAGTTAAAGGTTCATTATAGGGCTTTTGAAGCCGTAATGCAGGAGAGTCCAGCTGACATTCAAAAGATGTATGAAATTAGTAGGGATTTTTATAGTTTTTTAGGCCAAATTACAAAAAATCCACTTGTTATTCAGTACAACGAGGTTGTTATGAAAATATCCAAATGGTCACGTATAGAAGCAATTCAGGTTACTGTCAATACGGACAGGCGTGAGTATATGCCAGATTATTATCTGAAAATAGTAGAGATAATTGAAAATAGAGATACAAAAGGCATCGGTACACTGATAGATTACATATTTGACCGATGGAAGGAATTATTAATTAAGTCTTGAATAATTCCATTTTTAAGTTCAAAGGTAGAACGTATGACTTATAAGTTTTATGATATACTGACTAGTTGTACAACAGCTTAGGAAGGAGTAGAGATCAAAGATTAAGATTTTAAAGGGGGATGAACAGTAAAGATGACACTATTACATTATATTGGTGCTGCGTTTGTAATTCTCTTAATTACTGGTGTTGGTATTTATTCCGGGAGACGTGTAAATTCGTCTGGTGATTTTAGCACAGGTGGACGAAAAGCTGGAGTCGGAATTGTGGCCGGTAGTATAATTGGAACTTTGGTTGGTGGTTCTTCAACTATAGGAACTGCTCAACTTGCTTTTACCTATGGTTTTTCAGCTTGGTGGTTTACATTAGGTGGAGGTATTGCTTGTCTTATACTAGCTCTTAAATTTGCAAAACCTCTTTATAACAGTGGAATAAATACATTGCCACAAGTTTTTGCAAAAGAATATGGTCAAAAATCAAGCACAGTTTCCACTGTTTTAATGTCTGTAGGAAGCCTCTTTAGTATTATTGCACAACTATTAGCTGGGATGGCATTAATTACATCTGTAAGTAGTATAGGGTCCGTACC
>JANZQE010000545.1:0-8215 GCA_038040705.1 Clostridium sp.
CAGAGCGTTTATCAATATGTAAAGAATGTGAGAATCATTCTAGTAAGCACTCTAGTAAAAGACCAGATGAACACTGCGTTAGTTGCGGTTGCACTCTTTCTGCAAAGACTAAATGTTTGTCATGCTCATGCCCAGTAAAAAAATGGGAATCTGTATTGACAGAGGAAGAAGAATCAGAATATAAAAAACATGAAGAATCACTTAAGACTAAATAAAGTTCCCCTATCCTCTTTGATACATATTCTTTCATCACTGTATGAAGAAGGTGTAGATTATATTGACATAGAAGGTCAAGAGCAAGAAGGAGAAGAAAACGATGTAATTAAAGTAACTGCAAGACCTGAATACTATATTAACAATGACGGTGTTTCAGAGGAAAGCGAAACAGATCCAGAATATTTATTAACAGAAGTAAAGAGTACCGAGTCAGATTTTGAAGATATAAATCCTATAGAAGATGATTTTGACATAAATGATTTGATATGAGTTTTGGACATTACGAAAAGATAATTAAAATACTGAGAGAATTAAAAAACTCTCACCCAAGTTACAACATGGGAAAACATTTAGCTACATCTCTAGATGAGGTGGAGTCTAAATATTTGTGGGGAATGAATGATGAAGAGTTATATAATGAGCTTAAAAAGTATCAAATTGCATTGCAAATGGACATACCTCATGATGAGTCTGAAATAGATAAAATCTTAAAAGACGGTATGATGCTTAATAACATCCTAGATGATGATGACTACAACCTCTAATAACAACAACTGTATTTTTATTTACTGGGAAGACAGTTGGAATGAACAACAAAATGGCAAAGAAAACTACATATATAAACGCTGAACTTGATTGGGCAGAGCAGCAATTAATCTCTTGGAAAGAGTACGTTGATGATAACCCATTACACAAGCTTGATGATAGAGTAAAGTACAAAGAAACTTCTAACGGTGGTCAAATACCAATGGTTGTTGCAAGTATAGAGTCTCAAGGAAAATTTGTACAAGATACAATGAAGAACTATCTGTCTCTTTTAGAACAAGTTGATAAACTTCGTGAAAAAGAAGAAAAGAAGAAAGTTGAAACAAGAGGTGGTACTACATTAGGAGCAATGGCAGAAGACTTCTATAAAAATAGAAAGTAAAATATGAAGTTGCATAGCGTAGATTATAAAGATTGGTTCATTAATCAAAAAAGAATTCCAGACAAGGAATCAGAAGAGTATAGAACATTCTTTAATTTTCACAAAGAGTTATGCATGAATGGTTGTTATGTAAATGGAGAATACATAAATCCATTTTTATATTGGCACTTAAATGCCTGGCATACAGAGGTTGATATTATAGATGATTATGGTAGAATTAATCAAAAGTATGCTAACCCATTACTTAGAGATAACGAGTGGCTTGTAACAAATGAAATAGATAGAGCACAGAAAGAAAAAAAAGGACTAGTTATACTAGGAATTAGACGTTTAGCTAAGTCTGTTATTGAAGCAAGTTACATTGGTCAAGGTGCTACCTTTGATGAGAACTCACAGAATGTTATTGCAGGACTAAATGCTCCTGACATTAAGCTTATTACAGATAAAATTGATAAAGGATTAAACTTTTTACCTGAAGCTTGGAGATGGCAAAGAGTAGAAGATAACTGGAAAAATCAAGTTACATTAGGTATTAAAACTAGAGGTGGAGAAAGAATGCCATTCTCTCAGATACTTATTCGTAATTTAGATGATGGTAACAATGAAGAAGCTATTGCAGGTACAAAACCTAGAAGACTTATTATTGATGAGATAGGTAAAGGATCTTTTCTTCGTGGTTTACAAGCTGCAATACCTGGATTTACAACACCATTTGGATGGGGATGTAGCCCTATATTAACAGGGACAGGTGGAGACATGAAGAAGTTTATGGATGCAAAGTCTTTAATGTTTGACGTAGAAAACTTTAATTTTCTTACGTACAATAATGCAAAAGATAATAAACGTATTCATGGATTATTTATTGGTCATGAATATAGAATGGAGGCTAAAGAAGATAGTTCACTTGGAGCATTTCTAAACAAGCCAAAAGAATCACCTCTACACGAGATACCAATGATGGTGTCTAATAAAGAAAAGGCTGATAAGGTTACTAATGATAATCTAGAAAGATTAAAAAAAGCTGGTGACAGACTTGCATACTTAAAAGAAAAGATGTACTATCCACAAGAGGTAGATGACATCTTTTTAAATGAAGATACAAACATCTTTGACATACAAGCAGCAAAACGTCAAAAGAATAAATTAGTGGAAGCTGAAAGAACAGGAACCCCTGTTATTTTATATGATGATGGTGATGGTGTAAAACATGAGTTTACAGACAAAAGACCTATCATGAACTTCCCTTTAAAACATACAGACATGAAGGATGCTCCTGTAGTTATTTATGAGTTTCCTGTCGAAGATCCACCATATGGCTTATATGTTGCAGGTATTGACCCCTATAGACAGGGTAAATCAGCATATAGTTCATCATTAGGATCTGTATACATATATAAACGTATGCATGCTATATCTGGTGAACAATACCAAGATATGTTTGTAGCAAGTTATTGTGCACGTCCTGATAAGAAAGAAACATGGGAAAATCAAGCACGATATCTTATAAAATATTTTAATGCAAGAGCACTGTGTGAGAATGATGAAATTTCTTTTATAGATCATATGATAAGTAAAGGAGATGCTCAATATTTAGAAAGACAACCTAGTTGGTTAAAAGAAATTGTCCCGAATACTACCGTGAGACGAGACTATGGTATACATAGATCATCAGAAAAGATTAGAGATTTCCTACACGGTTGCCTCAAGAAGTATACAGAAGAAATTATAAACTCTGAGAGTAATGAAGATGGTGAGGTTATTTCTCAAACTAAAGGTATGGCTAAAATATTAGATCCTGTATTACTAGAAGAAATGATACAATACAATGAAACAGGTAACTTTGATAGAATTATTGCAGCTGAGTTAGCAATAGGACTAGCAATGAAACTAGATCCCATTCTTGGAAAAGTAGGAGATCAGCAAGATGTAAGATTAACATCTATGCACAAACGAAACAAAAAAAATAAACTATTCACGCAATCCAGAGGATTGTTTGATAGAAAGAAAAATAAACTTTTTTCCTAATGGCAATTATAAGATATACAAAAGAACAGAATATTCAGTACGCTTATTTAAACGTCTTCCCTGATCAGTTTAAAAGTGCAAAGCAGAAGCAAGATGACAGTTGGGTTAAAAACACCATGGACTATTTTGCAACCAAAGCTTACGCTGAATACATAAAGAATAGAGATACGTTTGTAAAAAACTACGACCTCATGAAAGGTATATTAAGTAGAGAAGACTTCTTAATTGACGAACCTGAAGTTAAAAGTTTTACAGACATGCTTCAATCAGACTTAGAGTTACCTTCATATGTGAAACACTACTCTATTGTTACCACTCCTATAAATGAATTAGTTGGTGAAATATCTAAAAGACCTGATGCATATAGAGTAAAAGCTTTTGATGACGATAGTCAAGCTCAAGAGCTACAGTTTAAAACAGATACATTACAGGCTTATGTAATCAATCAAGTTAAACAACAAGTCATGGCTAAAGCAGCTATGTCTGGGCAAGAGATATCGATGGAAGATGTTGAGGCCATAACGATGGAACAAGTTAAGGAACAGTTAGATACTTATACATCTGTAGCTGAGAAGTGGGCAAACCACACACTTACAGCTCAAAAAGCAGAATTTAACCTTAAAGAAAAAGGTGAGGATGCATTTAGAGATTTACTTATCTCTGCAAGGGAGTTCTATCATATATATGAAGATAATTCAAAATTAGGATTTAATATAGAAGTAGCAAATCCAAAGAACACTTGGTTTCTTACAACACCAGATAAAAAATACATATCAGATCCAACAGGTAGATCACAGGGAGCTTATGCTGCTGGTACTGTGGAAGTTATGGAACTGTCAGAAATCATTGAGGCTCACCCAGACTTAACTAAACAAGAAATAGATCATCTAAGAACTTCACAACAAGACTATGGGTTAATCAATGCTAGAGAATCTAATCTAGGTAATCCAAATGTCGATCCTGGAATAGATTCAATAAACTACGATACATATGATCCATTAGTATTACAAACACGAATGATCATTGAATCAGAAATAAAAGAAAACAATGATGGTCTACAAGACTTTTTAGGAGTTACTAATAATGTTTCTGCGTTTGGAAACAAGTATGTTGTTATAAGAAGTTACTGGATATCTAAGAAGAAGATTGGTAAACTTACTTATACAGATGAGATGGGTAACGAACAGTCCACTCTAGTAGATGAAAATTACAAGTCAGGTGACATACCTACACAAATAGCATTAGAGTGGGGTTGGATTAATGAGTGGTATCAAGGAACTAAGATTGGTCCAGATATCTATCATGTAAAACCTTACAAGCTTTTAAACTATTGTCCGATCATAGGTACTACGTATGAAGTAAAGAACACAGAGGCACGATCTCTAGTAGACCTAATGAAACCCTTCCAAGTTATTTATAACGTCTGTATGAACCAGTTATACAAGCTTCTGGAAAAAGAAGTTGGTAAGGTTCAATTGATGTCACTTAGACACATACCAGTTCCCAAAGATGGTGATGCACAAGATGCATTAGATATGTGGGAAATGGAAGCCAGGGAGCGTGGAGTTGTATTCATAGACGATAGTCCAGAGAATCTAAAAGCACCAAGTTCATTTAACCAATTTACATCCTTAGACCTTACACGTACACAAGAAATACAATCTCGTTATAACTTAGCTCAACAAATGAAAGTTGAATGTTGGGAACTTATAGGTATGTCTAGACAGCGTATGGGCTCTGTAGCTGCATCAGAAACAGCCACAGCTACAAACACAGCAATGCAACAGAGTTACTCTCAGACAGAGCCTCTATTCATTGCTCATGAATATGTGATGGGTCAACTATACCAAGGTATAATAGATGCATCTCTATATATAGAAAGTAGTAAACCACAATCTACCCTGTCATATATAACAAGCGAAGGAGAGTCTGCATTTGTTCAAGTGAACGGATCAGATTTAACACTTCGTGATTTAAAAGTGTTCTTAACAAATAGACCAGAAGATACTCAAATGTTTAATGAACTTAGACAATTGGCCCAAGCTATTATTCAAAATGGTGGTACACTTTATGATATCATAGAACTTTACAGTACTAAATCTATGAGAGAAATGAAAAAGACTTTCAAAGATCTTAGAGATAGACAAGTTCAACAACAAGAGCAACAGATGCAAATGCAACAGCAGCAACAAGAACAAGCTGGAAAAATTGCACAAGGTCAAATGCAGCAAACTGAACAATTAGCTGCACAAAAACAAGCAAATGAAAATTATCAAAATGAACTAGACCGCATCAACAAAAAAGAAATTGCAATGATTAATGCAATGTCTAAAGAAGGTGAAGCAACTGCTGATCTTGATAATTCAGGTACACCAGATTCTTTAGAGATAGAAAAAATTGCATCTCAGCAATCTATTGCTAAAAGTAATTACAATAGCAAGATGGCAGATATAAATTCTAAGAATACTGTAGCTCAGCAAAAGCTACAGATTGAAAGAGAAAAGATTAAATTAGCTCGTGACAATCAAGCTAATGATCTTGCAGTTGCTAAAATGAATGCTAAAGGAAGAAGTAAGTAAAACTAATTAATTAAATTAGGAGGAGTAAAAATATTAATGCTATATTATTTAAGAAAGTTGCAAGAATGTGCCAATAATATTTTGATAATAAATACTCTTCTTATACTTTTACAATAAGTAAACCAAATACGTAATAAAATATAACTACATATGTCTGATAATTTAGATAAAGTCGGTAATTTCAGTATTCAAGATACTGTCGAAACTGGTGCAGGAGATACCCAATTATTAAATGATTTATTTGCTCCAGAAACAGCTTCAGGTAACCCTGAGGATATTGAACCTATAGTGAATGAAGTTGAACCTCCAAAAGGAGAGGTTAACAATGATCCACCAAAAGGAAAAGATATCACACCACCAAGTGGTCCAGATGGTAAAACAGAAGAAGATAAACTTTCAGGAGAATCAATGATCGCTGACTTTTTAACAGAAAGTGAAGAGAGCGTTGATGAAGATGATGTTACTGTAGATCCTCCAAAAGATGATTTAAAGAAAGCTAGTGAAACTTTAGATGATACAACTGATGATGAGGATGACGGTGGTAATAAATTCACAGCTTTATCAAATGACCTATTTAGTTTAGGTGTATTTAATAAAGAAGAAGATGAAGAAGTTTCCATTAACACACCAGAAGAGTTTCTAGAAAGATTCAATGCTGAGAAGAAAAAAGGAGCATCTGAAATAGTTCAAAACTTCATTGGTCAATTTGGTGAAGATTACCAAAATGCATTTGATTCTATCTTTGTAAAAGGTGTAGATCCTAAACAATATTTCAATACATACAATCAAATTGTAAGTTTTACTGAAATGGATTTATCTAAAGAAAATAACCAGATGTCAGTGATGAAACAAGCACTTGCAGATCAGGGATTTGAACAAGAAGACATAGGTAAAGAAATTGAAAGATTACAAAATTACGGTGATTTAGAAGCCGTATCTACTAGACATCATAAAGTATTAGTAAAGAAAGAAGCTAAGAAGCTTCAACAAATAGAAAGTGAAGCTGAACAAGTACAGCAGCAAAAAACTGAAATTAAGAATCAGTATACTGCAAACGTTCAGAATATTCTTTCAGACAAGTTAAAAGAAAAAGAATTTGATGGTATTCCAATCAATCCTAATTTAGCAAACGAACTACAAGACTTCCTATTAGTAGACAAATGGAAAACTCCTGCTGGAGAAAATCTTACTGATTTCGATCGTTCTATCTTAGATTTAAAAAGACCTGAGAATCATGAAATGAAAGTAAAAGTAGGACTCTTGCTTAAGATATTAGAAAAAGATCCCACCCTATCTACTATACCAAGAACAGGTGTGACTAAAAAGTCTAATCAACTGTTCGGAGAAGTAGCTAGACAAGTAACTAGAAGCAAGACAGCTTCTTCTAATAAAAAGACAAAACCTAATTCATGGTTTATATAAATAGTAATTAATAACAAAAAACGAATAACAAATGGCAATTCAAACTATCCCAGGTCTAACTGGTTTTACTTATGCACGAGTAGCGTCTATGGACAAGCGTGCTGTAGGTAAGCTTACAGATGCAAATCACTTAGAGTCTTTCCACTCTACTGAGCCTGCGGACTATGATAAAAAAATCATCAGTCTGTATACTCAATCTTCATTGTACAGCAATGATTTTCTAGACATGATTAACAAGAGTACTCCTTATTACATTGATAATAATAGTGACGCTTGGAAATGGAAAATCGCAGTACCTTACAAATTCCCAAAAATTATTGATATTCCTGATTCAACAGCAGCTATGGCTAAGCCTGGTATTGATGGACAAGAGTTTCAATTAATACTTGATACTAACGAGTTTTCTAAAAACGCTATTATCTCTGTAGGAACACGTCAATACGGACCACGTTTCTACGTAATTAAAGATCCACAGCCTTGGAACGCTGGATTTATTTACACATTCACATTAATAAGTGATAACCCAACTGTAGACTTTGTAAGTTCTACTTTCCTAGCACAAGGTATTGAACTAGAATTAGTTGATGCTGCAATTGGAGAATTTGATCAAGATTTATTAGGTCTTCCAAGATTAGGTGAAGAGATCACTATGTTTGAATCATTAGGTTCTGCATATGGATATGAGCACAAAATTACAGAATGGGCAGATGATAAAATGTTACGTGACACTTCTGGTAAGGCACTAGACATTTTAGTATATGCTCCGCAAAGACGTAATCAGTTACCTTTAACTCGTAATGATGTTAAATGGGAGCCGTTTATTGAATTCTGGATGCGTAAGTCTATGATAGAATTAAAAGTTAAAAGAATGATCTGGGCTAAGCCTGGAACAGTTAAGACTAATGGTTCTAAACAAGAATTAAAAAGAACTTCTGCTGGTGTATACCACAGAATGAGAAATAACGGAAACTTAGTACAATACAACCGTGGAGAATTTTCAGCTAACTTGATTCGTTCAGTATTTGGAGATTTGTTCTACAGAAGA
>JANZQE010000546.1:0-6710 GCA_038040705.1 Clostridium sp.
GCATTTTTAATTTCTTCCTCTGAAACAATAAGATTATCTTTTGTAATGCATTTACTATCGAATTTTTGCGTGTATTCTATTATTGCCGCGTCTCCTCTAGTTTTTACATCTTCTAATATTTTATCCACTACAATATTTATATCCTTTTGGACGTCTTCTGATCTTTGCTTAATGGATTCCATGTGCTCTTTAAAATCACTGCTATTTGCTCTTATAATTTTTATCATAATACCGTCACCTCATTTTCATCTACATATGCTTGAACCCTTAATATTAAGTTACTGATTTTTTCTTTCTTCATTTTCATACTTGCTCTATTTACAATCATTCTTGCACTAATATCACAGATTTTTTCAATAATAATAAGTCCATTTTCTTTTAAAGTGTCTCCAGTCTCAACTAAATCTACAATTGCATCCGATAATTCTAGTATGGGAGCAAGTTCCACTGAACCATCAAGTTTTATAATCTCAACATCTTCGTTATTTTTTTTAAAATAGTCTTTTGCCACTGTAGGATATTTAGTAGCTATCTTTTTACGATTATATCCGTCATAGCTTGTAAAACTAGGAAGCGCCGCAACTGCGAACATGCATTTTCCAACTTTTAAATCTACAACCTCATAAAAATCTTTATTTTGCTCCATTAAAGTATCTTTACCAACAATGCCTATATCTGCAGCTCCATGTTCTACATAAGTTAACACATCTGTAGATTTCACTAGGACAAATTCTATATTATTTTTCTTATCTTTAAGAATTAATTTCCTTCCTTTGTGTCGTAGCTCTGTACAATCTATTCCTATGTCTTCAAACATTTTAATAGCGTACTTTTCGAGTCTTCCTTTTGTTAATGCTATCCGAATTGCTTTCATCATTATTCCCCCAAACCCACAATAAATTTCTCTACATCGTTGTTGTAACTTTTCTTGTTTTTAATATCTATTATCTGAACTTTATCATTCTCATACATACATATCAGTTTATCTATGTTTTTTTGATCCCCATAAATTAAAGCCTTTTCTTTTTCTTCAAATAGCCCTAGCTCAGCAACAAACCCTTTTTTTCGTATTTGTGCTGCAAGTCTGCTAGCACTTCCTATTAAGCAATTTTCATAATGAATAAGGAACTTTGATTTCATTTTCTCATTACTACTTCCCTGTTTTAAAAGAACAGATAAGATGTTGTCCACATCTATGGCGAATCCAACTGCAGGCATAGGTGCACCAAACTTCGCGATTAAATTGTCATATCTGCCTCCACTAATAATTGTAGTTCCAACTTTACTACTATATCCTCTAAAAATAATACCTGTATAATAATTAATATGCTGTACCATTCCTAAATCAATAGAAATATGTGCACCAAGTCCTACACTCTCTATTCTTTCATAAATTTTCTCAATACTGTCTATTGCAGCTACTGCTCTTTTATTTTTTGTTAAGCTTCTAGCTTTTGTAAGGATTTCAATGCCTCCAAATAACTCAGGTAACTTTTTCAAAACTTCTAGATTATCTGTGCCAAATATCTCCTCTTTTTCATCTATAAACTCACGAAGTGCCCCAAAGTTTTTACTTCCAACTAGTCCTCTTAACCTTTCCATTTCATCACGATCGAGTTCTATATCCTGAGTTAAACCTTTAAAAAACTCAGCTTGCCCAATTTCAAGTTCGAAATCTTTCACCCCTACAGCAAGAAGTGCTTGAATGGCTGTTATAATTACTTCTGCATCTGCCTTAGGGTTTTCACTTCCTATTATTTCTATTCCAGATTGGGTGACCTCACTGATCTTTCCATCCCAATTTTCATTCATCCTAAATATATTTCCGCCGTAGCACAACCTAAGTGGATATAATGAATCTTTAAGCTTTGTTGCGGTAATTCTTGCTATTGGCATTGTCATATCTGGTCTTAACACCAATATTCTTCCTGCATTATCAAAAAGCTTATACATTTTTTCCTGTTCAATAGATGTGTCATCCCCTTGAAAAACGTCATAAAATTCTAATGTAGGGGATAGTACTTCTAAATAACCACTATTTATATATAATTTCCTAAGTGTATTTGTGATCTCAATTTTATTACTACAATCCTCAAAGAGGATATCTCTTGATCCTTCCGGTATATGGGTTTTCCAACTATTCATAATTGCACTCCTTTTGCGTTCGCCTATACTTCACTACGTTAATACTTTACCACTGTGACTTTATAAAATAATACCATTCTTTTTTATGTAAGTCAACCACTAATTTTCTTAATAATTAATCTTGTTCAAATAAAACTATCTCCCTGAGACTTTATTCTCAGGGAGATAGTAAAAAAGCTTTACATAAAATCATTTAAGAACTATAATAAGGGCGAAATAATAATTAAATAATAGCAAACAAGGGGAGCTCGTATTATGAGCTGAGAAAGAGACTTTATCTCTGACCCTCATAACCTGATTTGGGTAATTCCAACGTAGGGAGTTTTTTACAACGATGTTTTTTTGTTGCAAGCTCTTTATGAGCTTGCAATTTTTTATTTCAAAATAATATTTGCAAAAGGAGATTTTAAAATGATGTATACAACTCAAATGGATGCTGCAAAAAAAGGTATTATAACAAAAGAGATGGAAATAGTAGCTCAAAAGGAAAATATGCCTATCGAAATTTTAAGGGAGAAAATAGCAAGAGGTGTAGTGGCTTTGCCAGCTAATAAAAATCATAAAATGCTAAGCCCTGAAGGAGTTGGAGAAGGCTTAAAAACGAAAATCAATGTAAATCTAGGCATTTCTAAGGATTGCTGTGATATTGATGAGGAAATGAAAAAGGTGCAATTATCCATAGATATGAAAGCTGAAGCTGTAATGGATTTAAGCTCCTTTGGTAAAACTGAAGAATTTAGAAAAAGGCTTATTTCTGACTCCACTGCTATTATAGGTACTGTGCCAATATATGATGCCTTAGGTTTTTATGATAAAGAATTACAAGATATTACGTCTAAAGAATTTATAGATGTGGTAAAAAAACATGCAAAAGATGGAGTTGATTTTGTAACAATTCATGCAGGTTTAAACATCGCCACTGCAAATGTATTTAAAAGAAACAAGAGAATAACTAATATAGTATCTAGGGGCGGATCACTTCTATACGCTTGGATGGAATTAAATCAAAAGGAAAATCCTTTTTATGAATATTTCGATGAGATATTAGATATATGCCAAAAATATGACTTAACTATAAGCCTTGGAGATGCCTGTAGACCTGGCTCTATTAATGATGCAACTGATGCTTGTCAAATCCATGAATTAATGGTGCTTGGTGAACTCACCTTAAGAGCTTGGGAAAAAAATGTACAAGTTATTATAGAAGGACCAGGTCACATGGCAATAAATGAAATTCACGCGAATGTGCTTCTTGCAAAAAAATTATGTCATGGTGCACCTTTTTATATTTTAGGACCCATAGTTACAGATATTGCTCCAGGCTATGATCATATTACCAGTGCCATAGGTGGCGCTTTAGCTGCAAGCTATGGAGCTGATTTCCTTTGCTATGTAACCCCAGCAGAACATTTAAGACTTCCTAATGTCGATGATGTACGCGAAGGTATTATTGCTGCAAAAATTGCTGCTCACGCTGGAGATATTGCTAAAAATGTTGCCGGTAGCCGTGATTGGGATAATGAAATGAGCACCGCAAGACAAAATCTTAATTGGAAGAGAATGTTTGAACTTGCTATTGACCCAGAAAAAGCTAAAAGATATAGAAAAGAATCCACACCAGAGAATGTTGATAGCTGTACTATGTGTGGTAAAATGTGTTCCATGAGAACTATGAATAAAATAATGCAAGGTAAGGATCTCAATATATTAAGAGAAGATTGATTATTTAGCCCAATTAAAAAGGTAGTCTGAGCAATTGAAAGCTCGACTACCTTTCTCATAAGGTGCTAAATACAATTTAATGTTTCTTCTAATGTTTGTAGTGCTATATCAATGTCTTCATAGCTTATAATAAGTGGAGGTAGCATCCTTACTACATTTTCCCCTGCACTTAAAAAAAGAACTCCCTTTTGTATACATGAATTTAGTATTTCTTTTACCTCGCAGTTTAATTCTACTCCTATCATTAGACCTGATCCCCTAATTTCTTTGATCTTGTCCGTATTCATATTTTTCAGTTTTTCAGTTATATACTTTCCTTTTTCCAAAACCTCATTTAGAAATCCATCTCCGGAAATTACTTTTAATACCTGGATGGCCGCAGCAGCGGCTATGGGACTGCCACCAAAGGTACTCCCATGATCACCTTTTTTAAATACATTTTCCATTTTAGAATTGAAAAGAACTGCACCTATGGGAACGCCGCCGCCGAGCCCTTTTGCTGTAGTTACTATGTCAGGTTTTACATCTAAAGCTTCATAAGCAAAGAATTTGCCTGTCCTACCAATACCAGATTGCACCTCATCAAAAACAAGTAAGGTATCTGTTTGTGTACATAGTTCTTCTACTTGTTTTGCAAACTCCGCGCTCATAGGAATAATTCCACCTTCACCCTGAATGGCTTCTAGCATTACAGCACACACAGTATCATCAAGCGCTTCCTTCATTTCATCAAAATTATTCAATTCTACATATTTAAAGCCCTCGGTGAAGGGATAAAAGTATTTATTGTATTTATCTTGTCCAGTAGCGGCAAGTGTAGTAATAGTTCTTCCATGAAAAGATTGTTTTAATGTAATAATTTTATTTTTCTTTCCATTGTACTTATCAAACCCATATTTTCTAGCCATTTTTATTGCACATTCATTTGCTTCAGCACCAGAATTCGCAAAAAATACTTTAGACATCTTTGTAATTTGTGTTAGCTGTTTTGCGAGTTCTATAGTGGTTGGATTATAAAAAATATTTGATGTGTGAAGAATATTATCTATTTGTTCATGAAGTGCTTTTTTTAATCCTTCATTGTTATATCCAAGGCTACTTACACCTATACCTGCAGTCATATCAATATACTCTTTGCCATCTACATCGTATAATTTAGACCCTTTGCCTGATTTAATTACAACAGGAAATCTAGCATAATTTTGCATTATATATGTTTGTTCTTTTTCCATTTCTAATTGAGTATTCATTATTATCACCCTTTTCTATATATTTTTTTAAGATAATTAATCTATCATTGTTCCAATGCCTTCATCTAAAAACATTTCTAATAAAATAGAATGAGGAACTCTTCCATCAATAATATGTGTTCTTTTTACACCAGCCTCTATAGCTTGTTTGCAGCATTCAATTTTCGGAATCATTCCACCTTTTATAATTCCTTCTTTTTTTAGCAAATGAATATCTTTAATAGCTACTTCAGTTATAAGACTTGTTTCATCCTCAAAATCTCTTAGAATTCCAGGTACGTCCGTAAGGAGAATAAGCTTATCTGCCTTTAACTTTGAAGCTATTTTAGAAGCAGCGTAATCTGCATTTATATTATAAGGTTTATAGTCATCCTCGCCAAGGGCCACTGTAGATACCACTGGTATATATCCGTCTTTCAAACAATTTATTAGTATCATTTCATCTACGGAGGTTACCTCACCTACATACCCTAAGTCTACATCATCTTTGGAAACTTTCTTTTTTGCTTTTAAAAGACCTGCATCAATTCCACTTAGTCCTATAGCTTTTCCTCCATTTTTATCTATTAGAGTAACGATTTCTTTATTAACTTTACCATCAAGAACCATCTGAACAACTTCCATAGTTTCATCATCCGTTACTCTAAGTCCATTAATAAACTCACATTTCTTTCCGAACTTGCTTAAATATTTGTTTATCTGTGGTCCTCCACCATGAACTACTACTACTTTTATACCTATACAACTCAAAAGAATTAAATCGTTTATTACCATTTCCTTTAAGCTTTCGTTTATCATTGCATTCCCACCATTTTTAACTACAATAGTTTTTCCAAAATGTTTCTGAATATATGGAAGAGCTTGAATTAATATGTCTGCCTTAACTTTATCTCTAATAGCCATTTTACTTAATCTCCTCTGCTGCTTTAGCTTCGATAATCTCCGTTGATTCTTACATATTCATAACTTAGATCACAACCCCACGCAACTGCTTCAAATTCACCCTTATTAAGTTCTACAATAATTTGAATTTCATTTTCTAAAAGTATTTCCTTTGCCTTTTCTTCTGAAAAGTCTAATGGTTGACTATTTTCATATACCTTAATATATCCTTTACCACTTTCAAAGCTTATTGAAACTCTTTCAGGATTTATATCTTCTCCACAATAACCTATTGCACATAAAATTCTACCCCAGTTTGCATCTGCACCAAACATGGCAGTTTTAACAAGACTTGAAGCGATGATAGCCTTTGCTACCTTTGCGCCCTCTTCATAAGTTGAGGCTCCCTTAACGAGGGTTTCTAAAAGTTTTGTAGCTCCTTCACCATCTTTAGCAATTTTCTTCGCAAGTTCTGTATTTAAAAATTGAAGTGCATCTAAAAATATCTTATAATTAATATCTTTTTCTGTTATCTTTTCATTTTCTGCCATTCCATTTGCAAGGATAACCGTCATGTCATTTGTACTTGTATCTCCGTCTACGCTTATCATATTGTAAGTTTTGCTTACACTTTCCTTTAATGCCTCAGCTAAAAGCGTTTCATCAATATCTAAATCCGTAGTTATGAATGCTAACATTGTAGCCATATTA
>JANZQE010000547.1:0-3194 GCA_038040705.1 Clostridium sp.
ATAATCTATATATCCTTCTTTTTTTAGAGTTTCAGTGTAGGAATCATAAATTTCAGATATATGCACTAAAATACTGTTATCATTTAAACATTTTAATTCATCTTTTAATTTTTCAGGAGAAATGTCATTTATCTTAAGTTCACCAATAATTGTATCCACTGTATTGAAGAAATCATTCCACCAATCATTTTGTTTTCCTTCGTATTTATTTACGGCTTTATCTGATAACATAGCCTTAAATACACGCTCTCCCCCTTTTCTGCTCCACTGTGAAATGCAATTTTTTAAGTATAAACTTTTATTTATATCATCCAATATTTGAAAATCTTCATTAACTCCCATTACATCTGGTCTTTCTTTTAAAATCTTTAGTGCTAAACTATGTATAGTCATAACTTCATAATC
This sequence comes from Clostridium sp., assembly GCA_038040705.1. GTDB lineage: Bacteria > Bacillota > Clostridia > Clostridiales > Clostridiaceae > Clostridium_AD. The sequence continues at coordinate 406 of JANZQE010000547.1, forward strand.
ATTACTTGCAGTTATACCACTATTTTGTAACACTCCTGAAATTCTATGTTTAAAATTATTCACTGCACTATTCATAAAAGTCACTATAAGTATTTTACCAGGTTTATGAACTTTATCTTTTATAAGTTCACATACTAGGTTGCATATTATGAAGGTTTTCCCAGCCCCTGGAACAGCTGGCACTGCCATAGTTCCTCCTCGGTATTCCATTATAGGCTTTTGATCATCCCTATAGATTATTTCCATCAACATTTTCACCTCTTTCGCTTAAAATCTCTACAAGGATATCTGAAAATATACTTTCTTGTTGATACCCATTTAAAGAATATTCACTTCCATATATATATAATTCACCGCTACATTTCCTTAAAAGTCCGTGGACAACTGACATTAAAATTCCATATATATTATTGTTTTCTTTTTCCTGCGTATAGATATCATTAATATCCCAATTACTTCTTAATACATAGGAATTTGATAATTCCTTTATGTTTCTTGAACACCACATGTTGCTACTAATATCTGTCCATATTTGAACCTTAGAACTTAAATTAGAGGTTAAATAAGTATAGGGTGACGTCAAAAGTATAGCATTATCTTGTAAAAGCTTTTCTTGAATTTCATTCAAGGAATAGAATTCACTCCCTTCTCTTAGTATAAATTCTATAAATCTTTCTTCCGAAGGCCTTCCTTTAAATTCTAATTTATTTAGTGTATTTACGAAACTCTCGCAGCACTCATATAAATTTATGTAGTCCGCTATATGTTCTTTAACTTTTGGTAGAATTATAAGCACTTCTAAAAATGCACGTCTGAAAAATTCAGCTAGTGGCATCTTGTGCTCTGAAAAATGAATTTTATAATTTTCTATCCAATTTTTGAGTTTAATATATTTATCTACATAAGTAGCCCCTACTCTATCTTTCACTTCATCATCAAGCTCCGGAAGTTCACTGGAAACTACTAACGAAGATAATAATGAACTTCTAATTGGATCTAACTGTAACATAAAGGAAAAAAAGTTTTTATAATCTTCGCCAGTCAATTTTATACTTTTATAATCATTACAGAGTACCGCAAGTACTATTAATGGGTGTAAATATTCATTATCTATAAATCTATATTGTTTTGAAGTCTCCATGATTGATATGCCCAATGTTTTTGCTTTTTTCTGTAGCGCGTAAGCGATAATAAAATCATTAAACGGACAAATCACAGCTATATCCGCAGGCTTAAAACCCTGCATTAATAGCTCTTCAATTTTTAATAATATCTTCTGGACCATTTCTGATCTTAGTTGTGATGTCATATCTATATAAGCTTCTAAATTTCCATTTATTTCTTCTGCATAGTGGTTATGTGCCCTATTATCTATTACACGTGCAAAATTAATAAATTCATCATTGCAACAAAAATGATCATCTAAAGTAAATTCATGGTATTCAATATTTAATTTTTCCTTTAGATAATCAGTATTAGCTCCATAATAGCTACAAAATCCACCCTTTGGGTTATAAAATAAGTATGCCTTATCTACATTGTTAATAATCTTAAATATAAGTTCTAGCTCTGCTGGTGAAGCCTCATCTATATCATCTACAATAAGATATTTTATATTATTTATACTACAATATCTTGCGTCCCGAAGTAGATAATTATTATAAAGGTAAAAACACAATCCATAATCTACAACACCATTACCTAACAATTTTGATATATAATACTCGGTTACTTCGTCCAATTGATTATAGGTTTCTTTTACTAAAAAATCCTTCACCTCTAATGAATTATAAAGCCGAGTTCCAATTTCATTAAAAGGCACTAATGATAGTGCCGCATTATTAATGTTAGAAATCAAATCTGATGCTATCTTAGAAGAAGTTGAAGTTATATCACTAAAGTAACCTTTAGATGTTCTAAAATGCTCCACTAATGCTTTCATTGCATAATTTGTAGCATCAAAAGATGCAAATTCAGGTTTCAGCAAGTTATTTTCTATTTGCTTACAATTCTCTACTACATATGGCCAATCAAGTGACAGCTCTTTCCTAATAAATCCATAGTAGGAGCTTTTTCTAATCTCCCCACTAGTACTAAAAATCATATCTTTTGTCCATGTTATATTTTGATATTTATTCATGAACAAACACAATATACTTGTGCTTTTAATGTTTTCGTTTTCTATCATGTTCCTGTATTTAGAAATTGCCAGGGTTGTTTTTCCACTAGCAGAATTCCCTTTAACTAAGATACATTTCTCCGTAGATTTATTTTCATTTATTTTTTTATTAGCTTCTGTATATTTCATAATATCACCTCAATATAATCCATTATTTTATATTTTACCATATTTAGCATTAGTTAAACAAAAACCTTATAAAATATCTGTTGATTTTCTATTTAAACAAATAAAGAATGTATTACATAAAATTTAATTTACACTATATATTGACATAATATAATATAGTGTTATTATATATACATATAGTAACTATGTATCGGTTTACTAGGTATTAATAATATAATACCTAAAAAATTATTAAGGAGGCCACAACATGTCAATAAACAAAGAACTTTTAAAAGGAAGTACGGTAATCCTTATACTTAAATTAATTAATAAAAAACCAATGTATGGATATGAGATGATAAAAGCGATGGAAGAAAAATCAAATGGGATATTTAAGTTAAAGGAAGGTACACTTTATCCGATTCTTCACACTTTAGAGGCAAAGGGACTAGTAGAAGCATATTGGGATGAAGGCTCTGGAAATCGTCCCAGAAAATACTAC
>JANZQE010000548.1:0-5666 GCA_038040705.1 Clostridium sp.
TTTGGATCAGATATATACAGTAGCCTACGATAGCTATTATTTTACTGATAAGAATGGCGTCATTGAAGTACTAAAAGGAAAATTAAAAGCAGTTATAAATTATGGCCACGAGGATGCGAATTATTCTAAAAGAACACTTGAAGGAAGTTTCGATATCATACCGATGAAGGCGCTGAAAAGGAGGTAAAGTTGTGAATAGCAAGTACAGAACTCTTTCTGCAATAGCAGCATTGTTGAACGAAATAACTTTTTTTTATAATTCATTCCTTATAGTATCTTTGGCAAAAACAAAAAGTATTATGTCTATTGATTATTGGGCATGGGCATGTGGAGGCGCTGCTATTCTATTATGGACCCGGTGGTTTTTACAAAGGGCACGCTCTTTAGTATCTATTATAGTTGCAAATGTATTGATTGCGTCACTTTGGTTGTTTTCAGTTTCAAGGTACTTTTCCCATATTCAGGGCATAAGTGCATACGGATTTGCAATTGTTTTTCTGATTTCTACAACGGTAAGAGCGATTTATTTATCCATGCATGAAGTTCCAGATCAGCGTATGGTTACTTATACTGAAATGTGTATTGTGGGTACTTGCTTTTTCTTTTTTATTCAGATGGGGCCGTTAATAATGCCCATGAGCTATAATATACCCAGTATAGCAATTATCCTGTTTAATATATTAGCACTAATCAATATGCGTTTGTTTTCTGAAAATGCACAGGAACTAGATATTTCAAAGATGCGTAGAGGCATTTTTCTGATAGCTGGTTTTGTAATACTGATAGGAGGAATAGTAGGCATTCTAACATTTGTGTCTGCGGCCTTTAAAGGTTTTGTATTACAAGTGATTACAACAGTAAAAGGAATTATTATTCTAGTTTTTACGTATTTTCATAGGTTGTTGGACCTTCTTTTGATGCATATTAAGCCTAGTGAATATGCATCAAAAGACACCATAGATTTAAAAAAGATTTTTAGGTTTAAGCTGCCGAAAGCCGGTAAGCAATTGTCTTTGAACGTAGATATTTTTCGATTTATACCATGGATATTAATTTTACTCGCACTTGCAATTCTCGTCTACCTGTTTATTAAATACCGAAAACGGGTATTTAGAAGAAATACTATATCTGTTCCTATCAGGCAGAAGCGAATAAAAAGAGATTTGAAATTATGGAGTAAATTTAAATCCAATATGAAGGTGCTATACAGGAAAGTATTTTTTTTATACTTGTCCATACATATGAGACATACACCCCAGGGACTATTTTTAATGATTGAACGATGGGGGCGGCACAAAGGTATTCCTCGTAAGGTATGCGAAACCCCCGAAACCTATTTAAACAAGCTGATGGACTGCAAAGAGTGGAACAAGGACTTAAGGGAGGCTCATGCAAAAGAGATTGTTCATCACTTGATTAAAGAATTGGAATGGAAGTTCTATAGCGAGGGTGGGTACCTGGGCGATTCTAGATGGATAAGTAAGGATGAATTGAAGGTACTGATGCCGTATTTTCGTATTGGTATATGGTCAAGAAAATAGTGAAAATTGAGCTTGCATACAGTATTGCATTTTTAATACTTGCAATTGTATTAGGAAGAGGGATGTTAGCCAAGGGTAAGCTCTATATTTTAAGAGTTTCCCAGGAAATAAATAACAAAAGGCTAGATGATTAGTTTCTAAACAGTTTGTTTTTATCTTCATAAGGAATAACGTAAAACAATATTTGAAATACATCTTATAATAACCTATAATAAAATGTATAAAATGAAATTTAATGAGGTGTATTTATGTTAAAAGTTATTGTTGTTGGTGGCGGTCCTGCTGGAATCATGGCAGCCATTAGTGCATCAAAAGATAATGAAGTTATATTAATAGAAAGAAATAAAGAGATTGGTGCTAAGCTAAAACTTACAGGTGGAGGCAGATGTAATATCACAAATAATAGAGATATAGAGGAATTTTTTGATAAAATAGTGAATAATAAAAAGTTTCTCTATAGTGCTCTTTATACATTTTCAAATCTTCAACTTTTAGAGTATTTTAGAGAAAATGGATTAGAATATAAAGAGGAACTTGACCAAAAAATATATACCAAAAGTGATAAGGCCGATGAAGTTATAGAAGTGTTAAAAAGTGATTTAGAAAGAAATAACGTTAAGATTATGTATAACAGTAAAGTCCAAGAATTAATTATTAAAGATGGAACAATTAAGGGTGTAATAACTGACGAGGGAAAACGAATTTTAGGAGAAAAAGTAATTGTCACAACTGGAGGAAAGAGCTACCCGGATTCAGGTTCAGATGGTTCTATGTTTGAAGTATTAAGCAATCACGGACACACTATAACACCATTATATGCTGCATTAATTCCCTTGGTTATAAAGGAAGAGTTTGTTAAGAGTTTACAAGGTGTTTCAATGAGGGATGTTTTAATTTTAGTTAAAATTAAAAAGAAGAGTATAGAAAAGTTTGGTGACATGATATTTACTCATTTTGGAATATCAGGACCAGCGGTATTAAAGCTTTCATCATATATAAATAAAGCTTTAGTAGAGGGAGAAGTACAAGTTACTTTAGACTTTTTAAGAGACACGTCTAAGTCAGAAATATCAGAAATTATGAGAATAAATCCAAACAAGACTGTACTTAATAATTTAAAAGGCACGCTTCCACAAAACTTCTTAAAGGAAATCTTTAATCTCTTAGGACTAACTGAGGTTAAGGTTAATGATTTAAAGAAGGCAGATGAGAATAAAATAATTGACTATATAAAGGAAATGAAGCTAACGGCTAGAGAAACACTATCAATTAAAGCAGCGCAAGTAACTTCAGGTGGGGTTAAAGTCAAAGAAATAAATGCTTCAACTATGGAATCAAAGCTTGTAAAAAATCTTTATTTTGCAGGAGAAGTTATAGATATTGATGCTGAAACAGGTGGATATAATCTTCAAATGGCATTTTCCACAGGATATTTAGCGGGAAGTAATTAAGGTGAAACTGACTTATCTATTTGAGGTAAGTCGGTTTTTATCGTATTATTGATTAGCAGTTTTCTATGTTTTATTTCTAGTATTTTAAGGTGCAACATGTTAGTTATTGGAACGAGATATAGATAAAAGGCGTAGGGTATAAATCCTATACTACTTACTTCCATTGTCATGGTGGGAACAAAAGCTGCTATATTCCATGGGATTAGGGCAGCAAGTACTACCGATGTATTTTCTAAATCTATAGATAACTTATATTTATCAATGTTTTTGTCAGTATAGCTCTTATTCATAAGATGGTGTGTTAAAACAATGGAAATAGATTGGTTGCAACCAAATGCTGCAGTGATAATACTAGTAATAGTTGTATAAATAAATAGGGTATAACGCGTTTTTGCACTCATCAAAATACCTTCTATTTTTTTTAACATATTTGTTCCATTAAATATGCCAGCCAAGGCGCAGGATACAAAAACAACTAAAGCTGGTTTCCACATGGAGATAATTCCGCCACCCTTAAGTATGTTTTGAAGAGAGCTGGCTTCATCTAATTGAAAGCCGAGAAAAATAAACTTTAACACTTTTACAGGTGTACTTTGCTGAAAAATTATAGCGATAATTGATGCGAGTGCGATGCTAATAAACATAGAGATCTTAACATTTATTCTAAATAATGAAAAAACTAAAATGGTTATTGCTGGTAATAAAATAATCCAGTTAATTTGAAATATAGTTATTATTTCAGTATCAATATTATTTTGCATTAGGTTTAACGGCTGCTTAAGTGAAATAATAAGATAAATAACTACAGATAAAATAAAAGGTATTATTGATGTCTTAAACATATTCAATATATTTGTGTAAAGATTTGTTTTGGTTAAATTTGCAATTAAGTTTGCGCTAGAAGACATTGGAGAACATCTATCTCCGAAATAGGAACCAGCAATAATGGCACCTGCGGCAATATTTACATTTACATTGCCGCTTTTAGCCATTAATATTAATGCTACCCCCACAGTACTTACAGTTCCTAAAGATGTACCCAGTATAAAAGATACAACACAACTTATTATGAATGCATACAAAATAAAGAAATTTGGATTCATATATGTTATTCCATAATATATTATAGCTGGAACCGTTCCTGAAGCCATCCATATACCAGTAATGCCCCCTATTAAAATAAATATTTTTAAGACAATAAAAGATTTTTTGCCTCCATCAATGGACATTTTAATAACATTGGTTAATAAAAAGCCTCGTTTTAATGAAATGTAAGCAAAAATAAAAAAGGCAAGTAGAAGCGGAAATCCTACAAATATTCCTTTGAAAATAGAAAGAATCAACGCACAAAATGTAATTATCATGCCTATAATTATGTCCATAATTAACAACCTTTCACAAAAACCATTGTTTTTAGTATTATAAGACATTATAACATTATTTAAAGTCATTGTAACATGGCTTTTCATTACATATAGAAGATGAAGGAGAGATTGTATTCGAAAGAAAATAAATCTCTCCTTTTCATTTATTTCACATCAGTTGCTATTAATATTACATCATCTATGGAGTAGCCATGGATGCTTTTAAAACTTGTATAGTTATTCCTTATCTTTTTAAAAAGATTTCTTGTATATGACATTCTAAATGGATAGTATTTCTCAATATCTTTAATATATTCCTTACTATATAAATTATAATTTTGTGAAATCGCTTCAAAAATAAGAGAAACTATATTTTTCTTTAAGAAATTTTTCATTTTGTATGATTCTGTTGAAGTAAAGTTCACATCTAAATCTATTACTTTATTAGAATAATCAAATAGAGCATTAGTAATATTATCTAAAGGCCATTTTTCTGAAGTCTCTGAAAACATAGTCATATGAACATTCTTTAGATCCTCTTTTGCATCCTGTAAATCATCACAAAACTGAAGTAGTGTTCCATAAGCAAACATAAAATCTGCCTCAGAGCACGACAACCTTCCATTTACAAGGTAAGCATCGGAAAGTACGGAGGTACCACCTTTTTCAGTACTTATTCCTAGAATATCTCTTTCGTAAGGCGAAGCCGGACCCTTTTGTTGCATAAGACTAGTGCATTGCGCATCATGTATGCATAAAAGACTTTCATATACTTCCCTATGGCAATCCCTAGGATATTGATGCTCGATTATGCTAACTAGTTTAAATAAATCCTCCTCGTATGAGTTACCCGCTTTTATTTTTTCACCTTCTAGTCTTAATTTAAACCTCTCATTAATTGATTTTTTATCTTGAAGGGATATCAAAGGGTTGTCTAAATAATTATCAGTATAGGGGTAAAGCATGCTATATGCAAAAATAGAAGGGGTATATTCCACCTTGATGTTAAAAAGAACTTGAAGTATATTCATAATCCAAACATTTCTTAAGGCTTGTACCATTTTATCTAAGTTTATAGTGTTATCGAATTCTTTAACATCATTTATAAACTTATGCGTTATTATTGGAAGTGACTTCGAGAAGTCGCCATTAATTTCATCCTCAGTAAAACCAGCATCGTGGCCAAAATGTTTTATAGTAGACCATAAAGTATTTCTCCACTTTACGCGGTCATATTCATTTTTAGGACACATCTTCAGGTGAGAGAATAAATCGTTTAAAAACTTACTCATATGTTTTTCTTTTAGGAT
>JANZQE010000549.1:0-7478 GCA_038040705.1 Clostridium sp.
CTTCAGATTGACATACTAAATAATCCATGTTATTTATATGCTTTTTAATCTTTACTTTTCCTGTTAACATTAAATCTTTTCTTAATGAGGGATGTGTATTGATTACTATTTGTTGTTTACCAATAAAATATCCAATTTCAACTTGATTCGATAATGTAGATAGTGCTAGTGACAAACAAATTATTGGTGAGTAAGTATATTCTAAGTGGTATTTTAATGAAAGGTCTTCTATCCATTTTTTTTGATTTAAGATTAATTTAGTTTTCACAAATGGCACCCTCCCATATTTTTATTTACTTAATTATAAAACACTACAAAAACATTGTCAACTAATATAAAAAAATGGTTTACAATTAAAGTTTTTTTGATAAACAGATTATAGAAAAGAGAAAGGTATTAATATTTCTTATCAGTTATGATATCATTGATATAAAAGAGGTATTTAAAAAAAAGGAAGGAGTATATATGAAAAAAGTAGATGAAAGAGATATTATGTTTGCAAGAATGAATTATAAAGAAGGAAGCAAAATGTATGAAGATTATTATAACAATAATCCTCAACTAAAGGAAGTAGATGATTCACTCAGAAGTTTACCTACTATGGGTGGTGAAGGGTCAGTTATGTTTAATAAAATAAATTCACCAATTGTAGATGCTTCTTTTAAATATCTATATGATATAAGAAAATTAAGTGAAGGTGAAATATCCCCAAATAAAACCCAAGTAGACCCAACTTCTATGACAGAAAGAGTTAAGGGATTAGCTGAATTTTATGGCGCAAAATTAGTTGGAGTAACAGAAATGAAAGATTACCATTACTATTCTCATAGGGGACGACATGAAGAAAACTATGGCGAGGAAATCATTAAAAAGCATAAGTATGGAATTGTGTTTGCATTACCTATGGATACTGAAATGATTATGAGAGCGCCAAAACTGCCAGAAGCAATGGCTGTTGTAAAAGGATATGTGGAGTCAGCAACTGTAGGAATGTTACTTTCATATTATATTAGAGAGCTAGGACATGATGCTAGAAATCATATGGATGGAAACTATTTAGTGGTAGCACCCCTGGTAGCAAGAGATGCAGGCCTTGGTGAGTTTGGTAGACATGGACTAATTATAACTAAAGAGTATGGGCCTTGTGTTAGGCTTGGAATAGTAACCACAGATATGCCTCTTATACCAGACGTACAAGAAAATTTTGGTGTTGCGGAATTTTGTCTTGATTGTGGAAGATGTGCAAAGACATGTCCCGGAAAAGCAATATCTAAGACAGAAAGGGTAGAAGAAGATGGCATATTAAGGTGGAAGATAAAGCCTGAGGAGTGTTATAGGCGATGGAGGAGTTTGGGAACCGATTGTGGTTTATGTATAGCTAATTGTCCATTTACATACAGTATATCAAAAGATTTAATTTCTACGATTAAAACCTCCTCAAAAGTTAGGCAAGATATATTAAATGATTTTCAGGAAAAATATGGTATAAGACCAATTATAAGAGAAGAACCTGAATGGTTAAAATAAACAAATAAAGGGGAAATGAAATAATGACAAATGATAAATTAAAAGGCCACATCATAGAAATTGTTGATAATCAAATGAGGGATAATAATCCTAAATGTACAACTGAAGTTTTTGAAAAATTAGTAGCTAGTGGATATGCAGAAGATATGGCAAAGAAAATGATTGGAGCAGTTTTAGTAGAGGAACTACAATATGTTTTGAAAAATGAGGAGTTATTTAATGAAGAAAGATATAGTGATAGATTGTATAAGTTGCCAAGATTAATCAAGTAATTATAAAAAATGAAGTTTAAAGACAAAAAAAATACACCATGACTTATAAGATGGATATGCTCCCCTTTGAAGTAGACAGATTAAATAAAAAATCTGTTACTAGAAAGGGGAGCATTTTAGTTTTTTTAATATTATTTTACCCCATAAGATATAAAAATATGTGTTAAAATATAGAAATACCACAAACTACATTGAGAGGTGCAAAATGGGTAAAAAAAGCTATAAAAGAAGTCTAAAAAAGAGGATAACAAAAACAATATCTATGTTGAATTTTTTTAGTTTAGGAATAATGCTAATCGCTATGATGATTACTCTTGGGATAGTTTTTAAAGTTTTTAGTATTGTAATAGTGAACAATGCAGCCAGTCATATGAGCAGTCAGATTAGAAATATATATATGAAGGAAAAAGAAAAAGGGGAAATAACAGATGAGTTTACAGAGTTAACTTCCGATTATGAACTTATGTTTAAAAAATTAGGAGAGTCTTATAGAGTGTTCTTACCTCAAGAGGAAAAACCTAAACTAACAGAAGGGGAAGATATAGACGCAACAACATTTGAAGGTATGAATTATTTAGTTGAATACAATATATGGAATAATAATAATTTGATATATAATTCATTAAACCAAAGTCAAATAAAAGATAGTAAAAATATACCTAAAAAAGGTAATTGGTTAATTGGAAAAATTAATACTGAAACAACAGAATCCATAATAATTGACAATAAAGAATTGTTTGTAATCAATGTAAAACTTAACCCAGGAATAATCCTTGGTGGATATTTAGCATTAATAATCATATGTGTAGTGATCTTTTTAATAATTTTAATGATATCAAAGATCATTGCGAGTAAGCTGAGTAACGTAATAGTAAAGCCTTTATCAGATCTTGAAACAAAAATGAAGGATCTTGCAGAGGGAAATATTGAAGCAGCAATTAAAACAGAAATTAAATTTAAAAAGCCACTAAGGGAAGTTGAAAATCTGGCTAATTATACAAATATAATTATGTCAAGAATGAGAGAATATGTTGACACCTTAGCCAATCAAAATACTGAATTAGAAGCACAAAATGTCACACTCCAGGAGAATAGTGGAACGTTAGAAACTATTAATCAGGCATTAGAACATAAAAATATTAAGCTTAAAAATATTTTCAATAATGTAGAACAAGGCTTTTTAACTTTTGGAAGTGATTTAAAGATACAAAGTGAATATAGCTTGGAATGTGAAAAGTTGTTCAATAAATTTATTGCAGGAGAAACGTTATCCTCACTACTTAACCCAAAGGATATGAATATGCAGAAGTTTATAGATGACTTACTTACTAAAATATTTAATTCTAATGCGTATCATAAGAAGATCTATATTCCACTGCTCCCAGAAGAGGTTACAATAAATAATAAGGTTGTAAGTTTGTCCTATAAAGAGGTTAAAAATGAAGTAAATGAAAACATAATAATGGTAATAATAACAGATATAACGGAAAAAAGACTATTAGAGAAGCTTATGGATGAGGAACGAAGTACCCTGAAAATGGTTGTTAAAACAATGATGAATAGAGATGATTTTAAAGAATTAGTAGTAGCATATGGAAACTTTACCGCGCAATCATTAAAAGACATAAAGCCTAAAGGCTATGAACGTATTCTTAGACAGATACATACCTTTAAAGGAAATTTTAGCCAGTATATGATGGTAAATTTGGTTCCCAAACTTGATGAACTTGAAACTAAATTATATAAAAAGAGGGATAATTTCACTATAAATAATATAGATAACTTGGAACTTAACAATTGGTTAGAACAGGATTTACGTATATTAGAAATTTTTGTGGGGAAGGATTTTATAAAAGAAGGAGAAGTTTTCTATATTGAAAAAGAGAAACTTATAGAAATTGAGAAAAAAATTCAAGAATCTTTGACACTAAAAGAAAGCAGAGTTATTCTCCCTCTTATAAAAAGCCTTAGATACAAATCAGTGAAGGATTTACTTAAGATTTATCCTGATTATGTTATGCAGTTAAGTGAAAGGCTTTCTAAAAATATATCACCGTTTAATATAACAGGTGATAATGTAATGATTGACACAAGCAACTATCAAGAAGTTTTTAAATCTTTAGTTCATATTTTTAGAAATTCTGTTGATCATGGTATTGAGACGGAAGATGAAAGATTAAATAAAGGAAAAGACCAGATTGGGAATATACAATGCGAAGTAGTGGATCTTGCGGATAAATTTCAAATAGTAATTTCTGATGATGGAAGAGGAATAAATGTTTACGCACTTGAGCAAAAATGTATAAATGAAGGACTATATACTAAAGAAGAATTGTGTACTTTGACACGTAAAGAAAAATTGGAGCTAATTTATAAGCATGGAATATCAACAAAAGAAGAAGCTACTTATATTTCTGGTAGAGGGGTTGGAATGTCCGCCGTTAAACAGTATATTAGTGAGTCATTTGGTATAATTGAAATAGAGAGTGAAAAAGATAGAGGCACTGTGTTCACAATCACCCTACCAAAGCTGGATGGTAGCTTAGAAAATACAACCACACCACAAAAATTTGCGCAGGAATTGATAAAGAGTGCAAAAGATATTATACGCTCGCAAACAGGAGTAGAATTTGAGCTGAAAGATATTAAAACTAAAAAAGCAATTTCACTTAAAAATATAACAGCACTATTTAGTTTAAAAGGGACATTAAATTCCTTAATTATGATTAGTGTTAATGAAGCATTGGCGAAAAGGCTTGTTAAAGGGTTTATTATAGATGAAGTAGCGGAGGAGACTATTAAGGACTATTTTGAAGATGTGATCGGTGAAATATCCAACACAATTCTAGGTAATACATTTGGTTCTTTTGAAAATACAAAAAACATATTTCATATAGGAGTTCCTGCTGTTTTATCAAATACAGATGCTTATATAAAATATACCCAATCACAGATATTTTCCTGTGAAATGTGTTGTGGTGAGTATGAATTTAGTATAAATATGCTATTAGTAGAAGAAGACGTGTTCGCAGAGGAGGAAATATAAATGGCTAGAATATTAATTGTAGATGATTCAACTGTAATGAGAAAAAATTTAAAAACTATATTTACGAGTAATGGGCATGAGGTTGTTGGAGAAGCTGCTGATGGAATACAGGCGGTATTACTATATTCTAAGTTAAAGCCTGATTTGGTTACAATGGATATAACAATGCCTAAAATGACTGGCGTAGAAGTGGTTAAGCGTATAGTAGATAAAGATAGCAGCGCAAAAATAATAATGGTTAGTGCATTAAATCAAAAACAGATGGTTTTCGAGGCTTTAGAAAATGGAGCTAAACATTACATTATAAAACCTATTGAATCTAGTCAATTATTAGGAGTTGTAAATGAGGTCTTAAACTATAATATTGAAGATATGCTTGAAAAAAAACAGAAGGCTGTAGAAATAAAAGATGGTTTTACAATAGAAAATAAAGAGGCTAAATTTATTATTTCCTTTAATGAATATTTGGATATAAAGGACCATATAAGATTAGAAACTGCTGTAAAAGGGTTGTTATTTATAACCCCACTTAATATTGTGTTTGATTTTGGAGCACTAGAGGATATTTCAGTAGAAATACTACTTCCAATCCTAAGAATAAGTAAGAGAATTAAAACATCTGGAGGAAATCTAGAATACTTGATATCAAGTGATAAGATAAGAACAAAGATTAATGAGGTGGGAAAATAGATGAGCAGTACAATTTTTATTCTTACAAATAATAAAGCCGAAATTTCTACAGTTAGAGATTTTTTAAGTACTGATTATGAAGTATATAGTGTTACTAAAACTAATCTCATGGTTGAATTATATAAAAAGGAACCCAAGGTTTTAATAGTAGATATTGATAGTTATGAAGAACAGACGATTAGAATGATTAAGTCCATTATAGCAATTGAATATCTACCAGTTATTTATGTATATAGTGAGAAGGTAATAATAACTGATTTGTTGAAAGATGAAATAGTAATACCAGCTTCAAGGATTCAGGAATCTATTGTATATCTCCTTAAACAATCAATTATATTTAAGAGTAAATATGATAAAGTTATGGAAAGTTATAATGCAATTGACCTCATTAACGGAGAAATCAAATCTTATATAAAAAAATATGTTAGTGTGGAAGATACTCATACAATTATTAAAGAAATGCTTGATTTAATATTTGCTAAGAACTTATTTCTAAAAAACAAACCTGAAATTATATGGGTGCTTACTTCTAAAAAAGATATATATAATTATAGTCTTTTTCAACTTAATAATGATGAGTATGAAGAGAAACTATGCGCGGATATAGCTGGAGAGGCTAGTTTTAATTTTGATATTTATGCAAGTACTGGATTTAATAAAAACTTTAACGTAGATGATGAGTTCTCTGATATTAGCTTTAGTCAAAAAATATTTCCGAAGGTTATAAGACAAAATACTCCTGAAATAAAAAATTTCGCTGGATTTTCTATTGGTAATATCATATTAATGGGTATGAACTATAAGAACCTTGTGACAAATTATGATGTAGGAATAATGAAAGCATTGTCAATAAATTTTGACCTTATGGATAACATGAAGCATCAGATAAATGAATTAGAAAAGTCTTTTGAGTACACCACAAATGCGCTGGCAAGGGCAGCAGAGGCAAATGATGATTTAACTGGGAAACATATTAAAAGAGTTAATATATTTTCAAAGAGAATATCAGAAGAATTAGGAATGACCAAAGAATTTACTAGAAGAATTTATAATGCAGCTCAAATGCATGATGTGGGTAAAATTAATATAGATAAAAGCATCTTAACTAAGCCTGGAAAGCTTACGGATGAAGAGTTTGCAATGATGAAAAAACACACTGTTTACGGAGAAAGTATAATAGGTGATTCCGAGTATTTAAAAATGTCTGCGGAAATTGCCAGAAATCACCATGAGAAATATGATGGAACAGGGTATCCAGATTCTAAGAAGGGAGAAGAAATTCCTCTTTGCGCAAGCATTGTATTCCTAGCAGATATATACGATGCACTAAGAAGTGAGAGAATCTATAAACTAGCATTTTCACACGAAAAAGCCTATGAAATAATAACTATAGGAGATGGTCGTGTAAGCCCAGAGCATTTTGAACCAAGTGTTTTAGCGGCTTTTAAGAGAATACACTTAGATTTTAAAAAAATCTACGAGGAAATAAGGGATTAGAGTAAGATATGTTATTATTTATAAACTTGGGATTATCATAATAGTTGGTATGATTACAGGAGTAATATTTGGAAAAGTCTTTTGCAGATGGATGTGTCCTTTAGGATTTGTGATAGTAACTGCTATATAGCAACTCTAAATGAGAAATATAGCTCATTTAATGAGGAAAAGCAAAATTCGGCAACACAGTTTAGTTGTTCAAAGTGCCTTGCTTGCGTTGAAAAATGTCCAACAGGAAGTTTGAAATATACATTTAAAAAGTAATTTACAATTAGAAATTAATAGATGTATATTAATTTCTAAAATAGTAAATAGAGCTACTCATTAAAATCATCTCCTGATAAATATGTTATTGTTCTTTAATTAATTGTAAAAGATATGACGCATGAGCCTTTTCTTCTTTGATTATAATGGACAATATTCTTGAAACAGCATCTTTAGATACT